>NZ_JAMXSM010000023.1:0-28942 GCF_026131665.1 Anaerococcus sp. NML200574
TGCGCTATCCAGCTCATACTGATAAAGACGTAAAGAAGAGGCGTAACCCTAATTTAGGAAGACTAGCTTCAAGGAGGTTAACTACGACCTCTATCTATACAATTATTATCCCATAAGAAAGTGGGATTGAGAACAAAATGTAGTATTTATTACTACAACTATAATATACGAGGAGGTAACTATGGAAGAAATAATAATGGAACTAATTGTGCATTCTGGAAATGCCCGTTCTTTTGCTATGGAAGCTATTCAAGAAGCAAAAAAAGGTAATTTTGAAAAAGTTGATTCGCTATTAAAAGAAACTAATTCAGAATTTCTTAAAGCTCATGAAATTCAAACGAAAATGATACAGGATGAAATTAATGGTGAAAGTACCGCAGTTAGTTTATTAATGGTTCATGCGCAGGATCATTTAATGAACGCTCAAACTGTAAAGGATTTAGCGGAAGAGTTCATTTATTTAATTAAAGAAAATATGAAATAAGAGGAGGAGTAATAATGAATATATTATTAGTGTGTGCAGGTGGAATGTCTACAAGTATTTTAATGAAGAAGATGGAAAAATTTTGGGCAGAAAAAGGTGTTGATCTCAATATAAAGGCAGTAGGTGTATCTGCATATGAAGAAAATGCAAAAGATTTTGATGTTATCCTAATGGGACCTCAAGTTAGATATAAATTAGATGAAGTAAAAGAGAAGACAGGACTTCCTACAGAAATGATAAATGGTATGGATTACGCAATGGGAAACTGTGAAAATATTTTCAAACAAGTGGAAAAAATGTATAAGTAGGAGTAAGAAATGAGCGGCTTTGAAAATAATAAAATATTAAAATCGTTAGAGAAGTTTGGACAATCTTTAGGACAAAATAAGTTTTTATCATCTCTACAAGCAGGAATGATGTCTTTGATGGGTGCAATAATGGTTGGAGCTATTTGTCAAATTATTACAGCCGTATTTGGTCCATCTTTATTAAAATTGTTTGAAGCTGATAGCACTATTGCAAGATATTTAGATTTACCTTATCAATTTACAACAAACTTTTTATCCGTATGGGTAGTGATAACGGTATCATATAACTATGCAAAGAGCTTAGGGATTAAATCACCTGTGATAAGTTCAATTAACTCGTTAGTTATATTTTTTGTTATAGCAGCCCCTATAGTTATGGTAGGAGAAAATGTTTCGGCTGTTGATAAGACTTATCTTGGTGGAACTGGTATGTTTGTTGGATTTTTAGTAGTGTACTTAGTTGTAAATATAGAAAGATTATGTTACAAATACGATATAAGAATAAAAATGTCAGACATCGTTCCTCAATTTTTACAAGATGGTTTCTCAGCTATAATACCTTTATTGATAAGTGTAGCAGTGTTTTTACTAGTAAATCACGGAGTTTTAGTTTTATCAAATGGTCAATATAATA
The DNA here is from genome assembly GCF_026131665.1 of Anaerococcus sp. NML200574. NCBI lineage: Bacteria > Bacillati > Bacillota > Tissierellia > Tissierellales > Peptoniphilaceae > Anaerococcus > Anaerococcus sp. NML200574. The sequence goes on from NZ_JAMXSM010000023.1 coordinate 1,427, forward strand.
TTCCATCTGGTTTCTTAGCTTTGATAGGAGCTCCTTTACAAGCTATAAATTCATTCCCAGGAATGTTATTACTTATGACTTTTGCAGCCTTGCTCTGGTGTTTTGGTATCCATGGAACTATTATTATATTTACAATTTTAATGCCACCTATAATGCAAGCAATTATAAAAAATGGTGAGTTAGTTGCTGCAGGCCAAGCTCCGATTTTCGCACCAGTTATGTTGTCTGGAACAGTTGCCATGGTCGGTGGTACAGGAAATACATTGCCTATAGCACTATTAGGCTGGAATTCTAAATCAGAACAAATAAAAGCTTTAAGTAGAATATCACTACTACCTGGATGGTTCGGCATTAATGAGCCTCTCACATTTGGTATGCCAATAATGTATAACCCAATCTTATGTATCCCATATGTACTTTCAGTTCCTGTAATAATGACTTTAACCTATATTGCCTACAAAATTGGATTTTTAATGCCAGGCTGGATATTAATTATGTCATTACTACCTATGGGATTTGGTGGTTATTTAAGTACACTAAATATAAAAAATGCTATATGGGATTATTTAATGATAATACCTGCAACAATTATATATTATCCATTTTTCAAGATGTATGAAAAACAATTAATTAAAAAAGAACAAGAAGCAAAAGAATTAGAAAACGCATAGAAAGGATTTATAGATGAGCTTTGATAAAAACTTTTTTTGGGGTGGAGCTATAGCTGCAAACCAAGCTGAAGGTGGTTATAAAGAAGGTGGAAAAGGTGAAATATTACATGATTTCTTAACTGCTGGTTCAGTAGAAAAGAGAAGAAAAGTTACTTATATAAATAAAGATGGATCTACAGGAGAATTAGATTATTCTTTCGGCTTTGAAGAATTACCTGAAGGAGCTAAAATAGGCGAAGTTGAAGGATATTATTATCCTAACCAAGAAGGTATTGATTTTTATCATAGATATAAAGAAGATATTGCTTTATTAGCAGAAATGGGCTTTAAGATGTTCAGGATGTCAATTTCTTGGGCGAGAATATTTCCAAATGGTATTGAAGAAGCACCAAATCAAGAAGGTTTAGATTTTTATAGAGGGATCTTTGAAGAACTAAAAAAATATAATATAGAACCTCTAGTAACTCTACATCATTTTGATACTCCTTTATTTATAGAAGAAAAATTAGGTGGATTTTCAAACAGAAAGGCAATTGATTTGTTTGAAAAATATACTAAAACAGTTTTAGATGAATATGAAGGACTTGTAAAATATTGGTTAACATTTAATGAAATTAATATTCCTATTGCTATAACAGCTTTATATAAGGAATTAGGAACCAAGTATAACAAAAAGATTTTACAAACTTTGCACAATGAATTTATTGCTTCAGCTAGAGCAGTAAAATATGCTCACAAAAACCATCCTGAGTATATGATGGGATGTATGATAGCTGGTATGGCATCTTATCCACTAACACCAGATCCTAATGATATATTATTAAATCGATATAATTGGGAAAAAATGACATTCTATTGTGGTGATGTCATGGTAAAAGGTAAATATGGAACTTATGCTAAAAGAATATGGGATGAGTTGAAAGCTAAACCTGATATCGAAAAACAAGATTTTGAAGACCTATCTGAAGGTTGTGTAGATATGTATACATTCTCTTATTATCAAACTAGTGTAGCAACTACTCACGAGAATAAAGATAGGGTTTCGGGTAATTTCTCTGCAGGTATTAGAAATGAGTATCTTGAATACTCAGATTGGGGCTGGTCATATGATCCTAAAGGATTGAGGTATTACTTAGAAGTTATTTATGATAGGTATGAAAAACCAATAATGGTTGTTGAGAACGGTTTAGGAGCCTATGATAAATTAGAAGATAATACCATATATGATGATTATAGGATAGACTACATGAGAGGTCATATTGAAGAAATGAAAATTGCTATTGATCACGGTGTTAATTTAATTGGATATACCTCATGGGGCTGTATAGATCTTGTTTCAGCAGGTACTGGAGAAATGTCAAAAAGGTACGGATTCATATATGTTGATAAAGATGATGAAGGTAATGGTACACTAAAGAGATACAAAAAGAAATCTTTTGAGTGGTATAAAAAAGTTATAGAATCAAATGGTCAAGATTTAGATTGATTAATGAAAAATGAACTAATATACTACCTAAGTATATTATGATTATAATTGGTAGAATATATTGATTCTAATAAAAGTTCTATTTTTGAACGAGAGCCCCCATATCGTTATAAATATTATAGTGTTATAGATCATTAATAAGATTAATAACTCGATCAAAACATGTTCTTTTATAGTGTGAACTCGGATTAATGACAGTATAGAAAGAATATAAATGCTATTTATAAATGATCATAAAATCATAAGGAGGATTTTATTATGAAGCATACAGCATTAGCTAATGGAGTAAAGATGCCGATGCTTGGTTACGGCGTGTATCAGATTGCACCTGAAGATTGCGAACGTTGCGTTCTTGACGCAATTAAAGTCGGTAATCGACTAATAGATACGGCACAAGCATACAACAATGAGGAGGCCGTGGGAAATGCCATTAATAAGTGTGGTATTCCCCGTGAGGAACTTTTCATTGTTACAAAGGTATGGATTTCCAACGCTGGATATGAAAAAGCTAAGGCCTCTATTGAACAATCACTTAAGAAACTTCAAACCTCATATATAGACCTACTCCTTATTCATCAGCCATTTAATGATTACTATGGTACTTATAGAGCTATGGAAGATGCCTATAAAGACGGAAAATTGCGTGCCATCGGAGTTTCTAATTTCTATCCAGATAGACTTATAGATCTCTGCAATTTTGTTGAAATAAAGCCTATGGTAAATCAGGTGGAGACTCACGTATTTCAGCAGCAAAAAGAAGCGCACAAGATTATGGATAAATACGGTGTAAAGCATATGTCTTGGGGACCTTTCGCGGAAGGCCGAAAAGATTACTTTTCAAACCCAGTTCTTCTGGAAATCGCTAAAAAGTACAATAAGAGTTCTGCACAGGTGGCACTTCGTCTTCTAAATCAGTCTGATGTTATTATTATCCCAAAGTCAACTCATATTGAAAGAATGGAGCAGAATTTCGATATCTTTGACTTTAAGCTTTCTGAGGAGGATATGAAACGAATTTCTGAACTTGACGAAAGCGAGAGTGCGTTCTTCTCACATTATGATCCTGAAACAGTAGAATTTCTTTGTAGTCTAGGTCGTTAAAAATAAGAAATATAATAGTATAACTAAATCATTAAAATTATGGCATCCGGCTAAGGTCGGGTGTCAATTTTGTTTATTAATAATTATTTGTTTTTGCGATACAATATGACAAGATATAAATTTTCTGTTAAATAGATATGCGTAGTCAGTTATTCTAGGTTTTGGATAAGATTATATATGAGTTACTAAGCTAGGTATAAGTTATTTCTAATAGATGAAAAAGATATATAATTTTTTATTATCTATTTTTAAGACACCTACCCTTTCACCGCTTTAACAAAGTTATCTAATAATTGACAAGTGGAATTATAAATGTATAATTTTTTTAATTGCTTTATCATACTATTTGGATGTATGATTTTAATTTTGATTAAATTATTTTTTATATTAAGGGGAAGAAGATGAAAGTTGTTAAATTTGGGGGAAGTTCTTTGGCTGATTCTACTCAGCTTAAGAAGCTTAAGGATATTATTTTTGCAGACAGTGACCGCAAATATATTGTTGTTTCTGCGCCTGGTAAGGGTGTCAATAACAACCACAAGGTCACTGATCTATTGGCTATGTGTCACCAGCTAAGTGACCATGATTTAAATTTTAATGAGGTTTATAGGATTATTGAGGATATTTATAAAAATATTGTCGATGACCTGGGCCTTGATATTGATATTGACGCTATTCTTGCTGAGGTGAAGGAAGAGATTACAAATGGGGCTTCTTATGATTTTGTTGTTAGTCGTGGGGAGTATATGAGTGCTAGGGTTTTGGCTTCCTTTATTGGTTATGACTTTGTGGATGCCAAGGATTTGATTACTTTTAATGATGGGATTTTGGATTTGGAGAGGTCCCAGGCTGATATTAAAGATATTTTGGCTAAGCATGATAGGGCTGTTATCCCTGGATTTTATGGTCAGGAAAATGGCGAGATTATGACATTTTCTCGTGGAGGGTCTGATGTGACGGGCTCTGTTATTGCTTCAGCTGTTGATTGTAAGATGTATGAGAATTTTACTGATGTGTCTGGATTTTTGGTTGCTGATCCTAGGATTGTCAAAAATCCAAAGCCTATTGGTACCATTACCTACAAGGAGCTTAGGGAGCTATCTTATATGGGGGCTAATGTCCTTCATGAAGAGGCGATTTTCCCTCTTAGGGATAAAAATATTCCGATTAATATTAAAAATACTAATAAACCGGATAAGCCTGGAACTCTTATTGTTTCAAACTGTGATGTCAAAAATAAAAATATTCTTACAGGTATTACTGGCAAGAGGGACTTTACTTCTATTACTCTAGAGAAGGTAAATATGAACAGTGAGAAGGACTTTTTTAGGAAGCTTACCACTGTTTTTGAGTCTAACGATATTTCAATTGAGCATATGCCTTCGGGTATTGATACGGTTTCTGTTCTTGTGGCAGATTCCTATATTACCCCTAAGCTAAATAAGGTCCTTGAAGAATTACAAATCTATTTGGATATAGATAGCCTATCTTGGGAGAGGGATATTTCTCTTATTGCAGTAGTTGGCCGAGGCATGATTAATGAGAAGGGTGTTTCAGCCAGGACTTTTACTGCTCTTGCTAAAGAAGGTGTTAATATCAAGATGATTAGCCAGGGCTCTAGCGAGCTTAATATTATTATCGGCATAGAAACTCAAGATTTTGAAAGGGCAATCCGCTCTATTTATGACGAATTTTATGGAGAAAAGTAAGACAATTTAGAATTTGTCTTCGTATATAGTTGATTAGTTTTAAATAAATTTTAACTACCCCCACTAAGACCATTTTAGCCTTGGATGGGGGATTTTTTATTGTCTTACTATTGACTTTTATTTTATATATGCTATAATATTCATATGAACAAACAAACATATGAAAGGTGACTAATATGAATATTAAAAATATCTCGGATAACATTTTGGCTGATTTGGCCGATTTGTTCAAGATTTTCTCAGACTCTACCAGGATGAGGATTATGTATAGGCTTTTTGAGGGGCCTGTGAGTGTGGGGGATATTGCTGAAAGTCTTGATATGAGCCAGTCGGCTATTAGCCACCAGCTTAGAAATCTTAAGGAGAATAATCTCGTTAAGGCCGAGAGGGATGGCAAGTCTATGATGTATAGCTTGGCTGATGACCATGTCAAGATTATCATTGCGACTGGCCTTGACCATGTTTGTGAAGATGATAAGAATTGTGCAGAGTGCGAAGAAATTTGTGAAGAATAATTAGGAGGATTTTATGAAGAAGAAATATATTATTGAAGGTTTGGATTGTGCTAATTGCGGAGCTAAGATTGAGGAGGCCATCTCTAAGATGGATGGGGTTAATTCTGCTAGCGTGTCTTTTTTGACTGAGAAGGTTAAGCTTGATTTGGCTGATGATATAGACCTTGAAGCTTTCCTTAAAGAGGCTAATGAGATTGCCGATAGGATTGAACCAGGGTCTGTGATTAAGGAGAAATAGATGTTTAAGTCAATGACTAAGGACCATAAGAAAGAGCTTTATAAGTTGATTCTTATTGGCCTTGCTAGTTTTGGGCTTGCCTTTGCGACAGGCCATAAGCACAATGATATTGGTCATCCTAATTGGGGTGTGCTTTTAGCTTTTCTTCTCTTATATTTAATAGCGGCTGCTGATGTTTTAAAGGCTGCCTTTGAGGGAATTAAGAGGGGCCAGGCCTTGGATGAGAATTTTCTTATGACCATCGCTACCCTTACAGCCTTTATCATAGGAGATTATATCGAGGCCATTGCCGTTATGGTTTTTTATGGCTTTGGAGAGCTATTTGAAGAGATTGCTACCCACCGTTCTAAGGAAAATATCAAGGACCTCCTAGACCTAGTGCCTGATCTTGCTAATAGGGTTCTGGAGGATGGATCTATCGAAGAGATTGACCTTGATGATGTAGAAGTGGGCGATGTGCTCATGGTTCGTGATGGTGAGAAGGTCGGTGTCGATGGCTATGTAATCGAGGGCAGGGCCCTGGTTGATACTTCTTCTGTGACAGGTGAGTCTATGCCTGTTGAAATTGAGCCAGGTAGCGAAATTATTTCCTCATCTATTGTCACAGATGGGATTATAAAATATAGGGCAGAGAAAGAATTTGACGATTCTGTAGCTGCCAAGATTATAGAACTTATTGAGGATTCACACACAGCAAAATCTGATAGCGAAAAGCTTATTACAAGATTTGCCAGGATTTACACACCAATTGTAGTCGCCCTTGCAGGCTTAGTTGCCATTGTTCCACCGCTTTTTATGGGTGGAGAATGGTCTGATTATCTCTTTAGGGCTGCGACCTTCCTTGTATTATCTTGTCCATGTGCCCTTGTCTTGTCCGTCCCACTTTCCTTTATGTCAGGTCTGGGACTTGCTAGTCGTGAGGGGATTTTGGTTAAGGGTAGCCAATACTTTGAAGATTTGAAGGAGGCTGATATCCTTCTTACTGATAAGACAGGGACCTTAACTACAGGAGAATTTGTAGTTAAGGACATAGTTTATTATGATGTTGATAATAAGGATGAGCTTTTAGATTTTATTTACAATCTAGAAAAGATGTCTACCCATCCTCTTGCCCAAGGCATAGTTGCTTCTCTAAATCGTGAAGAAAATCCTGATTTATTTGAAGATGTTGAAAATGAAAAGGGCCTTGGAATTAAAGCTAGGACTAAGGATGGTAGACAAATAAAAATTGGATCAGCAAGGTATGTAGCCTATGAGGGCGATGTAACCGATAGGGCTGTATTTTTAGCCATAGATGGTAAGCTTGCTGCAAAGATTATAGTAGAAGATGAGATAAAGAAGGGTGCTAAGGAGACTATTAACTTTCTTAAGGGTCAGTTTAAGGAAGTTGGAGTTGTATCTGGAGATAGCGTCTTTGCTGTAAAAGACTTGGCTGACAAACTTGATATTGATATTTACCATGGTGAGGTTATGCCAAAAGATAAGCTTGAAATTATGAAGGCCTACCAGGATGCTGGCCACAAGGTCGTTTTTGTTGGTGATGGTATAAATGATGCACCAGTTCTTAAAAATTCTGATATAGGTATTTCAATGGGAGAAACTGCATCAGATCTTGCCATAGAATCATCAGATATCCTTATAGCAAATGGACAATTTAGCCAACTTGAAAGGCTGATGAAGATAGCTAATATAACCAATTTGACAGTTGTGCAAAATATTGTATTTATAATGACAGTTAAAATTTTAATCTTAATCCTGGGCCTATTTGGATATGCTTCAATGTGGCTAGCCATAATCGGAGATGTGGGAGTGTCAATTGCCGCCATCCTCTGGGCTATGAGGATACTTAAAAAGAACCTTTAGGGGTTCTTTTTTTGACCACAGACCTAAGTCTTTCAATCATTGAAAACTTCCTATTTCCTAGTATAATACAAGGGTATAAATGTATGAAATTTAAAGGCCTTTTAGGTCTTTTCCTTTATAAAGATTGAGAGATGTTATGAAATTTAAGCTTAATTCAGAGTACAAACCACGTGGGGACCAGCCGGAGGCTATTAAAGAGCTTTCTGATGGGATTCTTGCTGGCAAGAAGGACCAGATCCTAAGAGGGGTAACAGGCTCCGGTAAGACCTTTACCATGGCCAATATTATAGAAAAGGTCCAAAGGCCTACCCTTGTTCTTGCCCACAACAAGACCCTAGCCTACCAGCTTTTTACAGAGTTTAAGGAGTTTTTCCCAGACAATGCTGTAGAATATTTTGTTTCCTATTATGATTATTACCAGCCAGAGGCCTATGTGGCTGCAACTGATACCTACATTGCCAAGGACTCATCCATCAACGATGAGATTGACAAGATGCGCCACTCTGCGACCATGGCTCTTTTTGAGCGTAGAGATGTTATAATTGTGGCATCTGTCTCCTGTATTTATGGTCTGGGAGATCCGATTGATTACAAAAAGCTAGTCGTATCCCTAAGACCTGGCCAAGAAATAAGCCCGGCAGGGGTAATGAAAAAGCTTATTGACGTCCAATATGTGAGAAATGACGTGGACTTTGACAGGGGGACCTTTAGGGCAAGGGGCGATATCCTTGATATCTACCCAGCAGGTTTTGACCAAAAGGCCATCAGGGTTGAATTTTTTGGAGATGAAATCGACCAGATTTCAGAATTTGATCCCTTAACAGGTAAGGTCCTATCAAAGCTTTCCCACGGCTATATATATCCTGCCAGCCACTACGCTACCACAAGCGAAAAGACTGAAAGGGCAATAGTTACAATTGAAGAAGAGCTAGAAGAGAGAATCAAGGAATTTGAAAGCGAAAATAAACTCTTAGAAGCCCAAAGAATTGAACAAAGAACCAGATATGACATAGAAATGCTCAAGGAAATCGGATTTTGCTCAGGGATTGAAAATTATTCAGCCCACCTATCTCAAAGGCCAAGGGGGTCAAGGCCTTATACACTAATCGACTATTTTCCAAAAGATTTCGTCCTAATGGTAGATGAGTCCCACGTATCAATTCCTCAAGTAGGAGGCATGTATGCAGGGGACAGGTCCAGAAAGCAAAACCTAGTAGATTACGGATTTAGGCTACCTTCAGCCTTAGATAATAGGCCACTTAAATTTGAAGAATTTGAAAAGCTAATCAACCAAACAATCTATGTTTCAGCCACTCCTGGCCCATATGAGATGGAAAAAACAGGGGGCAAGATTGTAGAGCAAATAATAAGGCCAACAGGACTACTAGACCCACTTGTAGAAATAAGACCAACAGAAAATCAAATAGATGACCTTATAAATGAAGTCTACAAGACAATTGAAAAGGGGGACAGGGTCCTTGTCACAACCCTAACCAAGAAAATGGCCGAAGACCTCACAGACTATTTAACAGAAAAGCAAATCAAGGTCAAATACCTCCACTCAGACATAAAGACCATCGAAAGAAGCGAGATAATAAGAGAGTTAAGGTTGGGAGAATTTGACGTCTTAGTAGGCATCAACCTCCTAAGAGAGGGATTAGATATACCAGAAGTATCCCTAATAACAATCCTAGATGCCGACAAGGAAGGCTTTTTAAGAAGCGAAACCTCCCTAATTCAAACCATAGGAAGGGCCGCCCGTAACTCAGAAGGCAGGGTAATAATGTATGCCGACCGCATCACAGGATCCATGCAAAAGGCAATAGATGAAACAGAGCGTAGAAGAAAAATCCAAGAAGCCTTCAACAAAAAACATAATATTACCCCAACCACCATCAGGAAAAACATAGGCGAAATAATCCAAGTAACCAAAAAAGCAGAAGATGTAGAAGAAATCCAAGAAATAAACAGGGCAGAAATAGAAACAATCCTAATAAACATGGAAGCAGAAATGTACAAGGCTGCAGAAGAGCTTGATTTTGAAAGAGCAGCAAAATTACGAGACCAAATTAAAAAGATGAGAGAGAATTTCTAATCCAAGATAAGAATATTTCTAATCCAAGATTAGAATATTTTAGGGGATTTTCCCCTAGAACCCCTTCTTTTCTTATACAATATGAGATTATTATTTACTATTATCCTTCGTAATTTTGTCTTATAATAAATGTTTGTCATCAAGCTGATGACTTCGCCAAAGGGGGAGGGCCAAGGACCCTTTCGCATGGGTCCTCATCGCCCTCCCCCTTACACCCCCTCTTCGTTACACCCCACAAGCGACTCTTGCAGAGGGCAAACTGAAGATTGCCTATGTCAATCTTCTTTGTTAGACCTGACTGCTATTCATCCTGGTCCAAAATCTATTATTTCAAATCTCGTCAGCTAAAAATTTAGATTCGCTACGCTCAACAAAATTTTTTGACGCTTCCTCGATTTAAAATAATTAACGATTTTAATTCTGTAAGTCTTACTTCTTTCTTATCTAGACTAACTAATAGCAATGTTTGCCAAAGGCAAACGAGCCTAAGACCTACTATGACGTCAATATTCTCTCAGAATACAAAATAATTCTCCAAAAGCCGGGAGATTTTGTAAATGAATGAGCCGTTAAAAAATCTGATTGTTTGAGCGTAGCGAGTTATCAGATTTTAGGCGAATGAATGTCAAAATCAGTTGGTATTAGGATAGCTAATACAAAGGGTTCTGTCTACCAAGAGAGGATTGCCGTTAGGCAATCTTCTAATCATGCTCCCCGCTTTAGGGGCCGCCTGGGGGTGTAACGGGGAGGGGGTGCAAGGGGGAGCCCGATGAGGGACCATGCGGAAGGTCCCTTGGGGCTCCCCCTTGAGACGAAGATTCAATAGTTAATAATAATTATTTATTAAAAGATAAAATTACAAAGAGAATTAGTAAATAACAATAATTCATTAAGAGACAAAACAATAAATAAAATTAATAAATAATAACAATAATTCAGAATGAAATAAAGAATAAATAATTTATCTAGGATAAAAAAAGAAAGGAATGTTAATGTCAGAAAAAAACATTATTATTAAAGGAGCAAGGACTAATAATCTCAAAAACATTGACCTGACTTTGCCTCGTGACAAGATGATTGTCTTTACTGGTTTGTCAGGTTCTGGGAAGTCTACTCTTGCCTTTGATACTATCTATGCTGAGGGCCAGCGCCGTTATGTGGAGAGCTTGTCTTCTTATGCTAGGCAGTTTTTGGGTGGGATTGATAAGCCGGATGTTGATGCTATTGAGGGGCTCTCTCCTTCAATTTCTATAGATCAGAAGACTACTAATAGGAACCCTAGGTCTACTGTTGCTACTGTGACTGAGATTTATGACTATTATAGGCTTTTATATGCTAGAATTGGCGATGCTTTTTGTCCAGTTTGTGGCAAGCCTATTGTGGCCCAGTCTGTGGACCAGATGGTTGATAGGATTATGGAAATTGAAGAGGGTTCTAGGATTCAGCTTTTAGCTCCTGTGATTAGGGGCAAGAAGGGCCAGCACAAGAAGGCTCTTGAAAATATTAGAAAAGAAGGCTTTGTCAGAGTCATGATCGATGGAGAAAGATATGAAATCGAAGATGACATCGACCTTGATAAGAATAAAAAGCATGACATTTCAGTAATTGTCGACAGGATTAAGATGAAGCCTGGAATTGAGTCTAGGATTGCTGATTCGCTTGAAACTATTATTGGTCTTGCTGATGGACTTGTGATTGTGGATGTGATTGGAAAAGAAGAAATTCTCTTATCATCCAAGCTTGCCTGCCCTGAAGGCCATGTGTCTTTGCCAGAAATTACTCCAAATATGTTTTCATTTAACGCACCAATTGGCATGTGCCCAGAGTGTAATGGTCTTGGTTTTCATTTGCAAATTGATAAGGACCTTATTATCCCTGATTATAGCCTTTCTATCAATCAAGGGGCTATAGATCCTTATGCCGGTTCTGGCAAGGGTACCTACTATTACCAAGTAGTAAGGGCAATTGCTGACCATTATAAATTTGACCATGACAGCCCTCTTGAGGATGCTCCGGAGGGGATGATCCACGATATCCTTTATGGAACTGACTATGACCTTTCTTTTATTTTTGATTCTCACTTTTCAGGCCAAAAACGCTATGTGGGGATTTTTGAAGGGGCCATCCAAAACCTTTGGGATAGGTACCAAAGGACCAATTCCGATGCCCAAAAGAAGAAATTTAGGGAATACATGGGAGAAGAGGAATGCAGGGTATGCCACGGAGATAGGCTTAAGCCGGAAGTTCTTGCTATTAAGGTTGGTGGCCTAAATATTTCAGAACTTACCCGCCTTTCTGTAGCCAAATCTATAGAATTTTTCCAAAATTTGGAATTGTCTGAGATGAAGGCAAAGATTGCCGAGCTTATTATCAAGGAAATTAAGGGTAGGCTCAAGTTTTTAGACGATGTAGGTCTATCTTACTTGACCCTAAATAGGGCTGCGGCGACTCTTTCTGGTGGTGAAAGTCAGAGGATAAGACTTGCAACTCAGATAGGATCTGGCCTTGTAGGGGTTTCTTATGTCCTTGATGAGCCATCTATAGGTCTTCATCAAAGGGATAATGACAAGTTAATCACTTCTCTACGAAACCTCACTGATATAGGCAATACCCTCATTATCGTAGAACACGACGAAGATACCATGAGGGCAGCAGATTATATTGTTGACATCGGCCCAAGGGCTGGGATTCACGGAGGCCAGATTGTCGCTAAGGGTTGTCTTGATGAGATTATGAAAAACAAGGCTTCTATAACTGGAGATTATTTGGCTGGTAGGAAGAAAATCCCTGTACCAAAAGAAAGGCGTAAGTCTGATAAGTTTATAGAAATAATCGGGGCTGGGGAAAATAACCTCAAAAATATTGACGTGAAATTCCCCCTTTCAACCCTCACCACAGTTACAGGTGTATCCGGCTCTGGTAAGTCTTCTCTTGTCAATCAAATCCTATATAAGGTTGCAACAAGAAAGCTTAACAAGACCAAAATCCACGCAGGTATCCACAAGAAAGTTATAGGCCTTGACCAAATTGACAAGGTCATAGCCATTGACCAGTCACCAATCGGTAGGACCCCAAGGTCAAACCCAGCCACCTACACCAAGCTTTTTGACAGCATTAGAGATGTCTTTGCCATGACCAACCAGGCCAAGATGAAGGGATTTAAGAAAGGGAGATTTTCCTTCAATGTCAAGGGCGGCAGGTGCGAGGCTTGTAAGGGAGATGGGACAATCAAGGTTGATATGATGTTCCTTCCTGATGTTTATGTGCCTTGCGAGGTTTGCCACGGCAAAAGATACAACAGGGAAACTCTTGAAGTAAAATACAAGGGCAAAGATATTTCAGAGGTCCTAGATATGACTGTTGAGGAAGGCATAGAATTTTTCCAAAACCACCCACCAATTGTAAGGAAACTCCAAACCCTCTATGATGTGGGCCTTGGTTATATCAAAATCGGCCAACCATCCACCGAATTATCAGGAGGAGAGGCCCAGAGGGTAAAGCTTGCAACAGAGCTTGCCAAGGTATCAACAGGCCAGACCCTCTACATCCTAGATGAGCCAACTACAGGTCTTCATACAGCAGATGTCCACAAGCTAATAGAAGTCTTAAATAGACTTGTAGATCAAAATAATACAGTAGTAGTAATCGAGCATAACCTAGATGTAATCAAGGTTTCAGACTACATCATCGACCTGGGTCCAGAAGGAGGCGATGGAGGCGGAGAAATTGTCGCCTCCGGCACTCCAGAAGAAGTATCCAAGGTCAAAAAATCCTATACAGGTAAATACCTAAAGAAAATTCTTAAATAAAATAAAGGCTTCTTGATTAGAAATAATTAAGAAGCTTTTTTCTGTGGTTTTTAGGCTCTAAAGGCCAATAATGTTTTTAAATTTTTCAAAAAGGGTATATTATAACAAAGACTTTAATTTGAAAAAAGAAAGGCATATTATGAAAAAAAATAACTTAAAAAAAGCTATGCTAGCACTTATGATAGCATCTGCTGCCATAGTTCCTAGCATAAAAGAATCACACGCAACAACAACTACATCAACAAGTGTAGATATGGGTACAATTTATTTTAACACTCTAGCAGACCTAAGAAAAAGCATAGAGAATGCAAAAGTTTTAAAGAATAAATACCAATACCTAAATGCAGGTACCTATTACCAACAAAACTTTGATAATAGGCTTAAAAGCGCAGAAGATTTAGAAAAAACTCTACCAGCCTATAGCACAGATGTAGACAAATACGAAAAGATCAAGGATGCTAAGGCTTATCTAGACCAAGCTATAAAAGATTTAGATGGCAAAAAAGTATCTACAGAAGATTTGGATAAACTTGTTAAAGATGATACAAATTTCATGAACTCTGATGCCTACAAAAATGCAAAAAGCACTGAAAAAACAGCCTACATCAATGCATTTAATGAGGCAAGAAGCTTCTTACTTCTTAACACAGATAATGAAAAAATTTCATCATCAAAGCTTTACACCCTCACTAAAAATTTAGAGGATGCAAGAAATAAGATTACAAATGACTACGCACCAATAGCTAACAAAGATGCCCTAAAGGCTGAAATCAAAACATCATCTGCCCTAAGAACAGAAGCAGATAAATACACAAAGGCAAGCTTTGATGCCTTCATCTCAGCCCTAAGACTTGCAGAAATGAGCGTAGAAGATAAGTCTAGCAAGAAAACCGCAGCTGAATATAAAGAGCTAACAGAAGCTCTAAAGACAGCAAGAGAAGCCCTTGTTAAGGTCAATAAAAGAAGTGGTGCTTATGAAAGCTTAATAAAGAATCTAGAAGAAGCCATCAAGAGAAACAAAATAGCTATAAGCTCTGCAGAATTTCTTCTAGCAAAGGCCCCAAAACAAGTAGCTCCAGTAAAGGGCAAACTAGAAAGTCTGCTTAAAAAATCTAAGGCTGATATAGAAAAAGCAGAGAAAAAATTAAACGAACTTAACGGAATAAAAGGATAGGAAAATGAAATTCATCAAAAAATTAGGACTATCAATACTAGTAGCAAACCTAGCCTTAACAGGATATGGACTTGCAAATACAAATCTTGCCTATGCCACAGAAGCTTCTCAAGATGAAACACAAACAGAAGAATACAAAGTTCAAAGACAACAACTAGAATATGCAGTAGGTGATAGGGCAAATGTAGTAAGCTCTGAAGCTTACGTTTCATATGCTTCTGAGTCTACCAAAGCAGCCTATGAAAAGGCAATTGCTGATGCTAGGGCTCTTTTACAAACCGAAGCTCCAAAGCAAAACCAACTTGCTGCAGCAACAGCAAGCATCAACCAAGCTAGACAAGCTATAAAAAGAGATGTAAACAAGGTTTTAGCTAGAGAAAGACTAAAAAAAGCTATCGAAGACAATAAAAAAACAGCAGCATCAGCTAGATACCTTCTAGAAAATGCTCCTAAGACCGTAGCCAAGGTAAAAGATGTCTTGATAAGAAAGCTACAAAGATCAGAAGAATTAATAAAATTAGCAGAAGCAAAACTTAAGTAAAACAAAATAAGCATAAGAATAAAGATTTAGCCTAGGCTAGGTCTTTATTGTTAGCTTTTTATAAGGGAGCACAATGAAAATATCAAAAAAGACCCTCTTAATCCTAGCCCTCCTAATATTTCTTCCAAAAAGCACAGCTCTAGCCTATAGCGAGGCCTTTGAGGAAAAATTTATAGGTCTAGACACTTCTAGAAATGAAAGAGTCCTGGATGCGGCAGAATCCTACATAAATACTGGCCAAATATCTCCACAAAAAAAGGAAAAGCTTACTGTACTTGTAGCAAATGGCCGTCAAATCATCAAAAAGATAGATAATATAAAGGATTCCTTTAGGGATAATATTAGGATAAGAAAAGACATTAGAGAAAATCTGACAAATAGGAGCTCGTATTTTTCGGTAAAAGTAGATAAGATATCGTCAAACAAAGACATATCAGAGCTTTTCACCCAAGTTGCCAAAGAAGACCCATACTTCTATTATAGCCAGTATGCTTCTTGCAAGATCAATACATCCTTCAACCCATCCAAGTCCTCAAATGGCAAGACCTATATAGAAAATGCCAACTTTGACGTATCCTACAGGGCAGATATGCACCTAGAATATAACCTAAAAGACTTTGTAAAAGAATGGGTAAGGGAAAATATTGCACCAGACCTTACAGACTATGCCAAGGTAGTAAAAATTCACGACTTTATAGTAAAGAAAAACAACTACAATAAAGGTGATAAAAATGCCATAAGCGGCGGATTTTCAATTTACCATCCATCATCTATAATTTATGGCAATGGTGGAGTCTGCAATGCCTATGCCAGTCTGTTTGACCTAATGGCCAAGGAAGCAGGCCTTGAGACAATATTTCTAACAGGCAAGTCCAAAAGAAATGGCGAAGATCATATGTGGAATATGGTCAAGGTCCTAGGAGTTTGGTACCACATAGATACTACCTGGGATGATCCTGTGATTAATTTTGACCTAGGAAATGTTGAAAATATCGAAGATTTTGTAATCTACGATTATTTTCTCAAATCAGATGCGGATATTAAAAATTCCAGAACTATAGACGAATTTAAAAACAGGCCAAAGGCAGAAAGCAATTTTGCCTCCATACCAAACAACTCAAAAATCGAAGAGCACGAAGGCAAGTTTTGGGTAATAAATTAAATAAAAGCAGATCCCTAGCTAGGTGCGGCCTAGTTGGGGATTTTTCTTACTAAAGCTAAAAAAATTCTATAGCTTTAAATTCTTCGATAAAAATGTTAAAATATACTTAAGAGAAAAATAAGGAGTTATTATGTTAGAAGCAAAAAATGACAATAAAGATAGAGATGATATAGATATAGTTGATAATACATCAGGCACCGTAGGTTTTGACCCAAAGACAGGCAAGGTTTTCTTTGTAGATGAGCCAAAGGTAGAAAAATCTAAAGCAGAAGAGGAAATAGATGATCTAACAGCCCAACTTGATAAAGCAAGCGATGAAATAGCAGATCTGCTCAAATCAGTAGGAATCGATGATCTCACAGACATGGATGCCCTAAAAAAATTGGCAGAAAATGAAGACTAAAAGGGATAGGAATCTTGCCATAGTTTGCCAGATGATAGACATCTATTACAAAGGCAATCCCAATGAAGATCATGATAAGGATGAATTAAAATCCTATGTCAAAAAAAGGCTAGAAGCCTGTCCCCATGGGGATGACAAGCCTTTTTGTTCAACTTGCAAGATTCATTGCTATGATAAAAAGCACAGGTCAATCATCAAAAAAGTCATGCGATATGCAGGGCCAAGGATGATTTTTACAAGACCACTTTCCCTGCTAGCCCATACATTGGCAGAGCTAAGATCTAGGAAATCATGAGGAGGTAGCTTAATGGAAAAATTTGACAAGAAGTTTTTACAAAAATTAGAAGAAAGATTTAAGGCAAATATGCATAGACATAAACACATCAAATGGGATTTTGTCCAAAGCTCACTTATGTCTAACGAAGATCTTTATGAAGCTGTATTTCAGATGGATCAGACAGGTGGAGAACCTGACCTGGTGGATTTAGAAGTCTTTAGGGGCCTAGTATATGTAGATATGGCAAAGGAAAGCCCAGAAGGCCGCCGCAATTTATGCTATGACAAAAAGGCCAGGGAAGAAAGAAAGAAAAATCCACCAACATCATCAGCCTTAGAAGAAGCTGAGAAAATGGGCCTAAGGCTAATAAAAGAAGAAGAATACTATGCCATCCAAGACCTAGAAGACCTTGATACAAAAACAAGTAGCTGGATTTATACAACAGATGCGATAAGAGAATTGGATGGGGCCCTATTTTGTAGCAAAAAATATGACAGAACCTTCACCTATCACAATGGTGCAGATTCATATTATCAATCAAGAGGGTTTAGGGCTTGCGTAAAAATTTAATAGGGATAATTTGCTTATCAGCCATGCTAGCCTTAAGTGGATGTGCAGATGACAATCAAGCTGATAAAGCTAAAAGTGAAAGTAGAGAAGAAAGCCTTAATATAGAAAGTGTAAGGCCCATAATCTTAGATAAATTATGCTTTCAAACCCTAATTAGGACCTATGGCGAGGGCACAGGCCAGACAAAGATAATTTTTGAAAATGATGGTAAATTTAGAGGAGATTATTTCGGGAAAATCGCCGCTGATGGCAAGGATTATGGCCTAAGTGCGACGGCACAGATTTTTTACCATGCAGAAGAAATCCACTCATCAGAATTTATCGGTAAAATCGACCTTACAAAAATGCTAGATGAATATCGCTATGAAGCTAAGCTATCTGAATACAAGATTACAAGTAAGGAAGGTGCTCACGATGACATCTACTATAATGTAGACTTCGCCCTCGGCCTAGATATGGATGATGAATACATCTTATATAGGCCAGGAGCTCCGATAAAGGATTTGGAAAAAGACGATAGGCTCATAGACCTAGCTAAAAATTCTAGCCAGGATGATGAAAAAGTAAGGGGCTTTATCCTTTATAATAAGACAAAAAAAGAGGTGTTCACCCAGAAATAAGTTTAATTTAATGGCTACTTTGTGGGTATAATACCTATAAGAAAATATAGAAGGGAGAAATCTATGAAAAAATACACAAAAATAGCGGCTCTTGCCCTAGCCTTTGCCTTTGTGGGGCCAAATCTAGCCTTTGCGGATACAAAGATAGATCAAAAAATCGAAGAGTTAAAGATCGAAGAAAAAAAGCTTCAAGAAGAATATGACTCAATCTATGAGACTTATTCAAATATTCAAGGCAAATCCAAGGCTTATATAAGCAAGAGCGGTCAATATGTAACAAATGAAGAAGCAATAAGGGCTAATCTTTACAATGTTTCTTCACAGCTAGACAATTATGTAACAAATGTAATCCCTTCTATAGAATCAGCCATGCTAAGCGTAAACCTAAGCCAGGGAGCAAGGCTAAATGGCTATGAGATAAGGGCAAATAATGCCGAAGACTTATATAAATATGTCAAATCTTATTTTGTAATGAAAGAAGGGACCGATAAAGAGGTCTATGACAAGCTTTTAATCTCTTATGTTAATGCCATATCAGATTCTGTAGTCTTGCCAAAAATTGATGCGGCCCTAAAGCCAATTTCTGAAAAGCTTCAAAAGCAAAAAGAAAAGCTAGATAGGGTAAGTCTTGAACTTAAATATTATAAGAGAGAAAAGAACAAAGATTCAATTGAAATGTTAAACAGAGCCATAAAAAAGGCCGAAATCCAATTAGAATCTTGCTACAATCTTATAAAATTTGCACCAAAAACAGTGGCCAAAGTCCGCTATAAGCTAGATGGCCAAATCAAGGACCAAGAAGAATTGATAAAAAAGGCCAAGCTAGCCCTAGCCCAGTATTATTAAAAGCTAAGGAATATTGAAATTTAGGACTTTATTGACAAAAATCATCAAAGACATATAATTATAAGATAAGAATAAATATTTTTTAAAATAGAGTCCATGGAGAATGTGATGAAGAAACAACTACTGACAAGTATTTTGGCCCTAGGCCTAGTCCTAAGCACGCCAATAAGTACTATAAATAACCCTTCCTATGCTTCAGAGGCAAGCAATCAGGAAACAGATACAAAAATCAATGACCTAAAAGCTTATGTTAATGATTATAATAACAAAGTTGCTAGCAATTCTTATAGGCTAGCTAGTGATGAGAACAAGAAAGCCTATGACCAAGCTTATAGTCAAGCGAATGAATATCTTAAGAGTGAGGATAAAAAAGCAGACCAGCTTGATGGTCTTTCTATGAGCTTAAAAACAAGCCTTGAAGACCTAGAAAAAAGTGCTAAAGAAAATCAAAAATCTTTGAAAGTAGCGATAATAAAAGCAGGAAAATTATTAGATAAAAATAAAGAAAAGGTCGATGATAAGGACCAAGCCTATATCGATATTAAAGAAGACTTGAATAAATCAAGAGATATTCTAAAAAAAGACAATCTAGAAAAAGCTTCTGGCAAAGAACTCATAGACTTTAAAGAAGCTATCAATAAGAATTTCTTAAATCTAAAGGAAAAGTATGAAGATAAAGAAGAATATGAGGCAAGCGAAGAAGAAATCAAAGCCCTAGATAAAGAGCTAAATCCTGAAGAAACAAAAGTCAATGGCTTCCAAGATGTCATAGATGATAGGGATAAACTTCTTAATAGTCATGAAGAATTCATAGGCTCAAATCCTTATAAAGATGCTAAAGAAGAGAACAAAGAGGCCTACAAAAAAGCCTATAAGGCTCTTAAAGACATGACTATTGACAAGGATGATAATAGTAAAGCAGCTTATAACAAAATTTTAGAAGCAGTTAAAAATGCCTATCAAGAAAGATATACTATAGATGGAAAAGACTTAAATCTTAAGACTGTAAAGACAGATAAGTCTGAAAAAGATAAGCTAGAAGAAGCTAAAAAGACATTAGATGCCTATATAAAAGATAGGGAAAATATCGAAAAAATCCTAAAAGAAGACAAATTTAAAGATGATAATATCCTTAAGGATTCCTATAAAGAAAATATTGAAAAAGCTATAAAGCTTAAGGAAAACAAAGAAGCTAGCGTAGAAGATTATACTAAACTTAATGATAAGCTAAAAGAAATCACAGATGAAATTAAATTAAAAAGTCAAACTACCGGTTTTAAAACTGTAGAAGAAGCAAGGGCAGCCCTTAAAATCCTAGTTGATAACAAGGATAATATCAAAAAAAGTACAGCCTATACAAATGCTGAGACTGAAGCTAAAGCTGCTTACGATAAGGCCATAAAAGATGGAGAGTATATCCTAAATAAACTTGCAAATGGTGAGAAATTAAGTATTGAGGAAGTAAAAAAAGCTCACGATAAAATCCTAGAATCAATCTTAAATCTAGAGTATAAGTCCTCTGATAAACTCCAAAAACTTGTAAATGAAGATGAAGAGTTTAGAAAAAGTAAGAATTACAAAGACCTTGAAGGAAATTCTAGCAAGAAAGAAATAATAGACCATTACAACAATCTCATAAAATTAGCCAAAGAAGAGCTTGCCAAGACAAGTCCTGATAGAGCTAATATCAACCTATTATTAAAGGCAATCAAGGATAGTAAGGATGAGATAGATGACAAATTATCAACACCTGCTAGAAAATTAAATTATGAAATCTATATCTCTGATGTATTCAAAGGACTAGATGCCTATAAAAAACCTAAAGATAAGGATGCAGCAAAGGAATATGATGGCTTCTTGGAACTTGCTAAATACCTAAAAGACTCTGGAAAAGCAGATAGTAAATTAGCAGGTCATATCTTAAAAATCCTTACAAATGCAAGAAAGTATTTGGGTGGGGAAATAAGCAAGGAAAGATACACCATAAATAAAAATTATATCCTTCTAAATATGGTAAAAGCCGATGAGGATTATAAGAATGTAAATCAAGTATCTAGAGAAAGGCTTGAAAAAGCCCTAGAATTAGCCGAAGACTCAATGAAAAATCCTGACGATAAGGATAAGCAAGCAAAGGCTCTCCAAAGCCTAGGCGAAGTCTTAGAAGATCCTTCAATCAAGGCTATCATCAAAAAGATATTCGACAGTAATCCTCTTAAGGAAAGAAAAGACCTACTAAATGAGCTAAATGTCCTTGTTTCAAATGATAAGAAATTAAAAGAAGGCAGCTTTAAATATCAAAAGGCCAAAAAGGTAAACAGGGATGCCTATGACCAAGCCCTTGCAAGCGCAAAGGAAGTCGTAGCTAAGGATAAACCAAGCCTAGATGAGGTTAATAGAGCCCTTACAAATCTAAAAAAAGCTATCGAAAATCTTGATGGCGATAAATTTGAAGAAAGCATAAAAGCCCTAGCCAAAGAATTTAAGGAAAATCAAAAACTAATCCCACAAGATAAGAGACAGGCTATGGCTGACAGGATTAATAGCCTAAATGAGCCAGGCAAGACTATGGATGATTATGAGGCGGTCAAAAAAGAATTCTATGACCTAATCAATGATAAGAAGGTAAGTGTGACAACCACAACAGTCGCACCAACAACAAGTCCTGTCCAAACCGTAACAAAAGCAGGATCTCCTGTAAAAACGGGTATAAATGGAATAGCAAAGGTTGCTATAATTTTAGTAGTAGCCGCTATAATATATGTAATTTTGAAGAAAAAAGGAGAAAACAATGAAATTAACAAATAAAAAAATAATAGCTATACTTTTAGCAGCAGCAACACTTACAGCTTGCGATGGCCTAAATGGAAGCAAAAAAGAAGCTGAAAATACTGAAAAACCAGCTGTAGAAGAATCTCAAGAAAACAAAGAAGCAGAAACAAAAGAAGAAACAGATGCTGACAAGGCTGATTCAGAAGAAAAAGACGCTGAAAAGAAAGAAGGCGAAGAAGATTCTGAAAATGCAGACCAAGCTGATGCTGATAAAGAAGAAGCAGTAACATATGCTGGTCAATCAACAAAAGAAAAGCTTGAAGATGCTGTATTTAACAACAGAGTACAAGCAAGAGCAGCAGAAATCCTACTAGAACAAACACCTGAAACAATAACAAATATAAAGGATAAATTAGAAACTCTAGTAGAAGAATCAAATGCACTAATCGAAAAAGCTGAAAAAGCACTAGAAAGTCTATAAAATGTAAAAAGCGGGCAGGAATGCCTGCTTTTTATATTTTATAAATAGTCAGTATCTTAAAATTACTATAAAAAAGTCGTTGTAATATTTGTAATCTATGATAAAATATAGGTAAGTGGAGGAGATTATGAAAAAAACACCTATAAAATACGGACTCCTAAGCCTAGCCCTTCTCATATCCTTACCAAACCAAGTAAGAGCAACAGAAGAGCCAGCTGAGCCGATTACAAATATAACTGAGCCTAGCAAAGAAGAAGTAGCTAAGCCAGAAGAAAATAAAAAACTAATAGAAGATAGCGAGATAGACAATACACCAGCACCAGCCTTGGAAAGTCAAACACCAAGTGTGAATAATACATACCAAGCGCCAAGTGTGCCTAGCCCTAGGATAAATCTCACAAGCCCTACTACTAGTCCACAAAATACAAATTACCTAAGTCAAGCAGGCAAGTTTAACCTAGAAGAAGGACCAATCAAGGTCACAGCCTATAAGACTGAACTAAAAAAGGACAGAATATCTGATAAAAACAATTTTACCCTATCATTCATGCTTGGCATCCATGCCAACTCTTTAGACAGCGAGTACACCATATCAGTATTTGCCCTTAAAAATAGCGAAAATAAGACCCTAAAGCTTGCTAATGTCATAAGTGATTCTAATGTCAAAACAGGCAGAAATCTCCTAGATAAGGCAGAACAAATCGAAAGTGAAGATGTCCTAGGTTTTAGGATTAAGACAAACATCTCAGACTATGCGAGCATAAAGGTAGAAGCAAACTTTGATCAAGATGCTAAGCCAGGCGATTATTCTATATATTATATAGTAAGCAAGGGCGAAGATAAAAGCTTTGGCAAGGTAGATGCAAAAATCACCAAGAAAGATGAAGATGACTTTGAGCTAGATACAAAGCCTGAATTAAGAGATTATGAAAATAAAGAAGCTAAAAAGGATGACCCTATTACAAAGCTTCCTTACAAGAAATACCTAATCAATGATAGCAAGGAAGAACAAAATTTGGGCGCTTATCTTGACCTAGACTCATCAGACTTAAGCAAGTCTAAATTTGTGATAAATTATATAGATCCAAATCTCCTCGTAGAAAAAACAGAAACAATAGCAAATCCAAAGACCTATCAAATACCAGCCTTTAGCCTAGCTAGGATAGATGTCCTAGATAAGGATAGCAAGGAAGAAGTCAAATCTGCAGCAGTAGGAGTCTATGATTTTAAAGATTCAAAAAGGACAATGGGAGATTTGATAATCAAGGCTGGCGAAAATAAAGATAGGAAAAATGATAAGTCAAAAGAGCTAATCAATTCTTTAAGAACAGCCAATAAAGACATGGAAAAGGCCCTAGAAGCAAGGGTAAGCTCACCTGTAAGGAAAAATGATGAACCATCAGATGAGGAGCTAGAGCTACTAACAAATAGGCTTCTAAACCACGCAAAGATTATAAATACGATAATTAGACAAGTATTATTAAATAGCGAACTAGAAAGCTTAAGAGAATTAGAGCTAAGCGACAAAGAGGCAGCTGAGGAGGAATATAGAAATATAGCCCTTCTTTTAAAGCAATCACAAGATCTTAAGGAAAAGGCAGCCGATAAGCTTATAGCCTATGATGAAATCGACCTAAAGTCAGACTATGCCGAAGGTAATCCAAGTGAGGCTAGAAATCTAGCCTTAGACTTTGCAGATGATACAGATATAAATTACCTAACAGATTTAACTGACGGGAAAGATAAAAATTATAAAGAATTTTTAGAAGAGTTAAGTTCTAAGCTAGGTCACGCTATGACAAAGGTAGAAACAGTCACAATCACAAGCGAAGAAGACAAAAAAGAACAAGCTAACAAAGAAAACTTAGAAGATAAAAAAGAAGCTGACAAGGAAAAGGAAGCCCCTAACGAAGACGGGGCTAAGGATGAAAAACTTCCAGAAAATAAAGAAGAAGTAAAAGAAGAAAAAGAAACAAAGGAAGAAAATAAAGAAAATCCTCAAAATCCAAAAGAAAAGCAGGAAGAAAAACCTGCCAAAGATGAAAAGCAAGAAAAAGAAAAAGTTCTTCCAGAAAATCATCTAGAAAAAAAAGATGAAAAGAAGGAAGAGAAAAAGCCTGAATCAAAGGTTAGAATCAAAAACTCTTACCCACTATTAATAAGATACTTAAGAAATCTAAATAATAGGACAAATTTCTTAAATAATCAAAAAAATTAAGAGCAAGATATAAAAAGAATTTTTAAAAGCATCATAAACGGCTAATAATAGCCAAGTGGTGCTTTTTATTTTTTGTAAAAAAATCTTATTTCTTAACATAAATTTAATGATCCATAATTTATAATTAAATAAAAACTTATAAAGTAAAGACAATTAATTATTAAGGAGAATCAAATGAAGAAAAGAAATCTTGCAAAATTTGCCCTAATCACAGCCCTGTCTACAAGTATATTTTTTAATCACATTGAAAGTCCCCTTGCGGCAAAAGAAGATGTAAAAGCAAGCATAAATAATCAAAAAAATGAAGATGCTATCAAAAAACTAGAAAAAGAAATCCAAGAAAAGCAAATAGAGCTTAATGCAAGAATTAAAGAGAAAACTCGACTTGAAACTGAGATTTCAGATTTAGAGAAGAAATTAGATGAGATAAAAAGCAAATTAGATAAAGAAAGCAAGGCTGATCTAGCCAAGCTAAATAAACTAAAAGAAGAAAAGAAAATCGCAGAAAAAGCCCTAAAAGACCTTGAATCAGATAAAAAAGCAGTCGAGCAAAAGAAAATAGAACTAGAAGGTAAAATACAAGCTAATAATGAAAAAATCTCTGAATTAAAATCTACAGACAAGAGTCAAGTAGAAAAAGATATAAAAGAAGCAAAAAGTTCAAAGTCTAAAGATGAAAGCGCAAAAACAGCCTTAGAAAATAAATTAGCAAAAGAAGTAAAAGCTCACGAAGATTTACAAAAAGAATACCAAAAAAATAAGGCATATAGCGAAAGACTTGATATAGATATAGACTCAAAGAAAAACACCCTAAATGAATTAAAGGCAAATCTTGATAAAACACAAAATGAAATCAAGAATGCTAAGGACAGAGATCAAGATATTGACAAAATAAAAGAAGAATTAGCAAAAGCAAATAAAACAATAGAAGATTTTGAAAAAATAGAATCAAAACAGTTAGATAAAATAAAAGCTAATGAAATTAGAATAAAAGAGCTAAAGGCTAAAAATCCGTTATATAATGATGAAATAGAAAAAAAGATTGATGAATTAGAAGCTAAATCAAAAGAACTTGAAGAGAAACAAAATGCTTTACAAAAAGAAATTGATAGCTTAATTTCAAAAAAACAAGGTCTTGAAAGTAAGAAAATTGAAGCCCAGGGAGAATTTGACAAACAAAAGTTAGAAGCAAATGGCTTAGATGACGAAATTAAAGAAAAAGAAAGAAATATTGGGGATCTTGAAGTAAATATTGAAAATTTGGAAAACTCTAATGAAGCAAATAAAGAAGAGACTTTAAAAGAGCTTAAGAGTAGGTTGGATAAGACTAATAATGAAAAAAACACTCTAGAATCCCTAAAAAATGAAGCGGAAAACAAAGCAAATGAAGCTAATTCAAAAATAGAAGCTTACAAAAAAGAAATTCAAGATACTCTAAATAGTATAAGAGAAAAAGAAGAAGAACAAAAAACAAATGCAATAAAAATAAATTCTACAACAAGTGAACAAGAAAAGTTATTAAGAGAAAAAGAGCAAAATAATATAAATCCTGATGATATAGATGAAATAAAGAGATTAGAGGCAGAGAATTCTGCAATTAGAAATAATATAGACAAATCAAAAACACATATAAATCCATTCTTAGAAGCAAAGAAAAAATATGAGAAGCAAATAGAAGAATATAATAAAAAAACTGAGGAGCTTAAAGAGTTAAACTATAAAAAAGAAGATTTAACTAGTAGGATTGATAAGCTTAAGGGGGAAATCTTAGATAATGAAAATACTAAGAAGACTAATGACCTTAAAGTAGAAAAAATAAAGAAGCAATTAGAAGCTGATTCAAAAGCAATAAACGAAACAAAGGCTGATATCAAGGCAAAAGAAGCAGCTATCAAAGGTTATGATGAAAAAATAAGGGCTAAAGAAAAACTTCTTAAAGAAATTGAAAATAAAGAGGCTAGTAAAAAAGCTCTTGAAGCTGAGAATAAAGATTTAAATAAAGAACTTGTAGCAAATAAAAACAAGCTAACAAGCCTTGAAAATAAAAAGAAAGACCTAGATAATGAGGCTAAAAAGCTAGATGAGAGCATTAGGACACTTAAGGAAAGTTTAGATAAAAGAGTTGCCCCAGAAATGGCTAAAGACTACAAGGAAATAAAGGCAAAGCTTGATCAAAAGAAGATTTCTCTAAGACAAATCCTTGAAGCAATCAAAAAAGATGAAAAGACCCTAAATGATAAAAAAGTCGGCCTAGAAGTCCTAAAAAATAAAAAGGCTAAAGAAAATCAAAAGCCAGAAAATAAGGGTCAAAATAATAAGCCAAGCTCACCATCAGATAATAAGCCAAATACTAATAATAAGTCAAATACTAATGATAATAAATCAAAGGATGACGACAATAAGACAAGTGAGGATGTAGCAAAGATTAAAAATGAGAAATTTAGAAAAGCTCTAGTTAATCTTAAAATGGCTTATAAGAGAGCCTTAGCTGTCCTAGAAAGAGCAGAAAACTATATGAAAACTGCCAAGATGCCTAAAGCGAAAAGAGCTAAGCTTGAAGTTTTAGTAATAAGACAAAAACTTATCTTAGAGAAGGTAAGAATCCTAATAGAAAAGCTAGAAGCCAATGCTTAGATAAAAAAGTTTAATAATATTAAAATACCAAGTCAAATCTGACAAGATAGACTTGGTATTTTTTTGTTAAATTCCAAAGAAAAATCAAAGAAAACTTGTAAATAATAGAATTTCACTTATTAATATGATATAATAATAATATATCATTTGTTAAAGTATGAAAGGACAGCGATGAAGGATAAAACCAAGGATTTTATATTTTTTATATTGAGACTGTGTAAAATTTTGTGTATAGAGACCTCCTGATTAGGGTAAGAAAAAACTAATCAGGAGGATTTTTAATGCCAAGAAAAAGAACAGAAACAAAAAGAAGCAAAATAGCAAAAATGTTAAT
>NZ_JAMXSM010000024.1:0-28087 GCF_026131665.1 Anaerococcus sp. NML200574
ATATTTTCGAAGAAGATTATAAGTCAAAGATTTATAATATAAAGGAAAGATTTTCGGTATCGTCTATGACAAGTCAAGTGGCAAAAACGATGAACCTAGAGGATAAGAGCCCTTGCCTTAAAATAAGCAGGCTGTCCTACGATTTAGAAGATGATCTTATAGAATATACCCTATCTTACGCAAGGGCGGACCTCTTCTATTATGAAACTTCATATACCCACAACTAAAAATCAGCCCTTATATTTGGGCTGATTTTTATGTGCTTATTTATTCTCGTAAATTTTTAAAAGTTCTTGCAAGAGCTTAATTTTTTCGGCATTTTTCTTGCCTTCATCTGTATCTTTTCTGAGCATTCTTGGATTCATGATCTCAACTTCCTTTATATTAGGAGTGTAGGATGAAACCTTGTCGGTAATTGATTCGTAGGTCTTATGCTCAGCAAGGGCCACGTGGTGGGAGTTAAAGACTAGGGTATAGCCAGCTATGCCCGTTTTGGCCTGGTAAGGTTTTGAAATGCCGCCATCTATGACATAAAGTTTACCGCCTGCCTTGATTGGACTTTCTCCAGCTTCGGTAATTACTGGAACGTGGCCATTTATTATCCTTCTTCTAGTCCCTGTAACTCCAAATTCATCCAGAATCATATCCACGATTTCTTCTTTTTCGTAAAGGTCGTAGTAAGGGTTGTAGTGCTCTTTCCTAAGGGCCTTGTCATCTACAAAGACATTTTCAAAATATGAATATTGGCTCTTGCCAAAAATTGGAGAATACCTGCCGCTTATTAAATACCACATCATATCCTTGGCAAAGAGGTCATTGGTAAAGTAGGCATCCCTGGCAAGTCTATCGAATTTATCCATGAGGTTTTTGCCCTTGTAGGTCACACCTTTTATTTCTACTTCTTGGAATTCTCCATCTTTTGTAAGTGGGATGCAGCCGTGGAAGAGTAAAGAGCCGTTTTCCACCTGGTACATTGCACCATTTTGGTAGAGGAATTTGACGTGGGCATTTAGCTTGTCATTTTTGATAAAATCTTGTTTTAGGACGTGGATTACATTTTTTTCTTCTTTAGTCAATTTGGATGGATTCTTTGGGTCAATAGTTGGGAAATTTTTATCCTTAAGAGCAGCACCCTTGTAGGTAAAATTATCGAAGTTGATGAATTTGATGACATTTCTATTGTCCATATTCATATCAGGATTTCTCTCTATTAGGGCATAGTCAAGTTTGTACCTAATTATCGAAATTGCCTTGTGCATCCTAGAAGCAGCTTCTAGGGTGATATTGTCATAAATATTATCGTCATAGATTCTTGGCTTAAAATATAGGCATGGGTCATCGCCATAAGTTTCCATTGCAAATTCAAAAAGGACTCTGAGGTTGATTCCATAGCCATCTTCTAGCATATCAAAGTTGTTATATTTGATGGCATCTGCAACGCAAGCTGCAATTAGGGCGGTATTTCCTGCGCAAGCTCCCATCCAGGCTATGTCGTGGTTGCCCCATTGGAAGTCCACATTTGGGAAGGTTAGAAGTTCATCCATGATTATATGTGGGGATGGACCCCTGTCATAGATATCGCCTACAATGTGGAGCTTATCTACAGATACTCTCTGGATTAGGGCGCAGAGGACTTTTATAAAGTCATAGGCTGTTTGGTAGGAGACGATATTTGATACTAAGGATTCATAGTAGGCGCGCTTGTTGTACTCGGAGTCGTTGGTGTAGAGGAGCTCGTCTAAGATTAGATTATATTTTTGAGGAAACTTGCTCTTTACATAATCTTTTGGATATTTGGTTGAGACGAATTTTAGGAGATTTATTAGCCTGTGAATGGTTATGGTGAGATAGTCAGCAGTAATCTTTTCTTCAGTCCTTAGTTCTTTTAGGACTAGGTCTGGGTCATAGATAAGCTTGGCTAGGTCATCTTGGTCATGTTTTTCTAAAGTGTCTCCGAAGAGCTTTTGAATCTTATCCCTAATGTTACCAGAGGCAGACCTTAGTAAATGCAAAAAGGCATCGCTTTCCCCGTGTATATCAGAGAAAAAATATTCAGTGCCCTTAGGTAGGTATTGCTGGCTGGTTAGTAAAATTAGCTCATCTTTGATGGCGCTTTTGTTAGGGTAGAGGGTTTTGATTAGTTCGTGGTAGGTCTTATCCATATTTTATCCTTTCTTGTAAATTAAAAGAGCAAAGGCCCGAAAATCGGGCTATTACTCCTTTGTTTCCTCTCTTACAAATGTTGATTTGTCATAGATTCTTTCATCTTCTGCCTTTTGAAAATCTTCCGCCAAATCTGGGTCATAGGTTATATCATCATTATCACTTACTATGACTTTGTTTGTTTTTAAATCTTCATGGGATTTTTTCTTTAGGTCATCAAGATTTGTCTCTGTGATTATAAGATCATCAGATTTATTCTTACTTTCCTTATGATTATTAGGGCTTGCTTCTTCTTCTTTTTTCAAATCAGCTAGGGTAAGTGGTTTTTCTTCTGATGACTTTTCGTAGGTTTTGTCAGTATCGCTGCTTGCTTCATCTAGGGTGATTTTATTTTCATCTTTTTTGTCAGAATCTTCACTTTCATTATCGGTGTTTTTATCAATAAGCTGACTGGTTTTAATTTTAGTCTTGCCATCAAGCTTCACTTCTTCGTTTTTAAGAAGTTTTACATCATCTGATTTTAACAAGTTTTCAGAATTATCAGTATTATTTTGGTTTATTTCGATGTATTCTGTCTTAGTTTGTTTGGATCCTTCTACTTGATAAATACCCCTTACTTTTCCTATTAATCCGATAAGTGAATTTAATAATAAAAGTCCATTTAGGCCTATGAGTATAAATAGAAGTTTCTCTCTAAAACTCATAAGCAAGAATCCGTCAATTGCCAAAAATATAAGGGCAAAGAAAATATTTGATGGGTGGCTTTTTCCATTTTCACCTGCTTTAAAGATATTTCTTGCGACAATTGTATTTATAATAAAGGCAATTAATACAAGAATAAGGCTAAGAGGCTTAAGGATTGACCTAGCTATATTTGTAATCCCTATTAGGTCAAAGGCAGCTAAGTAGAGGTTGTTATCGACAAATACGATAAAACCAATAGCAAAAAACAACAGGATGCTTATTATAGACCTAAAAAGGCCTGTTATTATTGAAAAAAATTTAATTAAGTCTTTCATATCTCCTCCATTACTTATATTATATCATAAATTTCTGATTGTTTATATATTTTATAAATGTATAATAGAAGAAAGATAAAAAAATCCTATTAGATAATTGACAAATATACATTATCTGATATCATAATTAGATAGTTTTATAAAATAGTTCCAAGAGAATATATAGAATATAAGGAGAAATCTCAATAAAAGACTTGAAGGTTGATTGTTTTGAAGTATAATATACAATTGCTAGAAATCTATTTATGGAGATTTTTTTTATCTTATAGACAAGTAGAATTTGTCATTTGAAGTTTGCAAACAGTAAGGAGTAACAATGGCCCAATATCACAAGAAGTTATATGGGAAAACCGAGAGAATGTCCTTCTCAAAGTTTCCTGAAGTCTTAGATTTACCAAATTTATTAAAAGTTCAAAAAGACTCATATGATTGGTTTATTAAAGAAGGTCTTGGAGAAATCCTAGAAGACATCTCACCAATTGAGGATTATAATGGCAAGCTCAGCCTTGAATTTACAGGCTATGAGTTTGAAAAAGAACCAAAATATACCCTAAAAGAAGCTAAGTATAAAGACCTAACCTATGCCAGAGACCTAAAGGTTATGGCTATCTTATTTAATAAAGAAACTGGTGAAATCAAAAGACAAGAAGTTTTCATGGGTGATTTCCCAATGATGACTGACTCTGCAACATTTGTTATAAATGGTGCTGAAAGAGTTATAGTAAGCCAGCTTGTAAGAAGTCCAGGTGTATATTATGCAGAAGAGACTGACAAGAGCGGGGATAAGCAATATTCATCTACAGTTATACCAAACCGTGGTGCATGGATAGAATTTGATACTGACGCCAGCCATACTGTAAATGTCAGATTAGATAGAACAAGAAAATTACCAGCTACAACCCTTGTTCGTGCCCTTTTATTTGAGACAGATGAGGAAATTATTGAGGCTCTAGGTGATACCAAACATTTAAGAAATACCCTAGAGAAGGAAAATTCTGAAACTAGCGAAGAAGCTTTGATAGAAATCTATAGAAAGCTAAAACCAGGTGATCCTGCTTCCCTAGAATCATCCACAACCCTAATTAATAACCTCCTCTTTGATGATAGAAGATACGACCTTGCAAGAGTTGGTAGATATAAATACAACCTAAAACTTGCCCTAGCTGACAGAATCGAAGGCGAAAAAGCTGCAAGAGATGTAGTTAATAGCGAAACAGGCGAAATCTTTGTCAAAGAAGGTGAAGTAATTGATAGGGAAACTGCCATAGCTATCGAAAATTCTGGAATAGTTACAGTTGATATAAATAAAATCAACTCAGATGGCAAGGAACAGACCCTAAGAATAGTTGGAAATAACTTTGTTGATGTTCACTCATTTGAAGAGCTAGAAGGCCTAGATATCGATTATGATGAACTAAGCGAAAAAGTTTATTATCCAGTAATGAGAGAAATAATCGATGAAGCTAGTGATGATGAAGAGCTTGTAAAACTCATCCAAAGAAGAAAGAAAGAACTTTCTCCTAAAAACATTACAAAAGCTGATATACTTGCAATAGTAAACTACCAATTCAACCTCTTTGAAGGTGTCGGCGAAACAGATGACATAGACCATCTTGGTAACCGTCGTGTAAGAGGTGTTGGAGAATTATTACAAAACCAATTTAGGGTTGGTCTTGCTCGTATGGAAAGAGTAGTTCGTGAAAGAATGACAACCCAAGACCCAGATATAGCAACACCACAAGGTTTAATCAATATCAAGCCTGTGACAGCTGTTATAAAGGAATTCTTCGGTTCATCCCAATTATCACAGTTCATGGACCAAACCAACCCAATGAGTGAGTTAACCCACAAGAGAAGACTATCAGCCCTAGGACCAGGCGGTCTATCAAGAGATAGGGCAGGAGTTGAAGTAAGAGACGTTCACGATTCCCACTACGGTAGAATCTGTCCGATAGAAACTCCAGAAGGACCAAACATCGGTCTAATCACATCTCTTACAACTTATGCTAGAGTAAATAAATATGGCTTCATAGAAACACCTTATAGAAAGGTAGAAGCTGGTGGCCATGTAACAGATGATATTGTATATCTAACAGGAGATATAGAAGATAATTTCATCATTGCTCAAGCCAACGAACCATTAGATGAAAACAATGTATTTATCAATGACAGAGTATCAGGCCGTGGTTATAAGGGTGAAAATGATATTTATCCAAGAGATGCCATCCAATACATGGACGTATCACCTCAACAGATAGTATCTGTCGGAGCATCCCTAATACCATTCCTTGAAAACGACGACTCTACCCGTGCCCTCATGGGTGCCAACATGCAACGTCAGGCAGTACCACTTATCAAGTCTCAAGCTCCAATAGTAGCTACAGGAATTGAGCATAGGGCTGCAAAGGACTCAGGTGTATGTGTAGTATCCAAAGAAGCAGGAAAAGTTGTCTATGTATCAGGTGATAAGATCAAAATTAAGTCAGACTCAGATGGTGAAGTAATCACCTATGACCTACTTAAATTTGAAAGAGCCAACCAAGGAACTACTATCAACCAAAGACCAATTGTAGAGCTTGGCGAAGAAGTAAAAGCTGACCAAGTAATCGCAGATGGTCCATCAACAGAACAAGGAGAGCTAGCCCTAGGTAAAAATATCCTCATAGCCTTTACAACATGGGAAGGTTACAACTTCGAGGATGCTATGCTCCTTAACGAAGAGCTAGTAATCAACGATGTCCTAACCTCAGTCCACATCGAAGAACACGAATGTGAAGCTAGAGAAACTAAGCTAGGTGCAGAAGAGATTACAAAAGATATACCAAATGTCGGCGATGATATGAAAAAAGACCTTGATGAAAATGGTGTTATAAGAATCGGAGCTGAAGTAACAAGTGGTGATATCCTTGTAGGTAAGGTATCTCCAAAGGGAGAAACCGAGCTATCTCCTGAAGAAAGACTACTTCGCGCAATCTTTGGTGAAAAGGCAAGAGAAGTTAGAGATACATCCCTAAAAGTACCTCACGGTGAAAAGGGAATCGTAGTTGATGTCAAAGAATACAACAAAAAAGACGGAGATGAATTATCTCCAGGTGTAAATAAAGTTATAAGAGTCTATGTAGCTACCAAGAGAAAAATTATGGTAGGAGATAAGATGTGCGGTCGTCACGGTAACAAGGGTGTCGTTTCAAGAATTCTTCCAAGAGAAGATATGCCATTCTTACCAGATGGAACCCCAATTCAAATCTGCCTAAACCCATTAGGTATACCAAGCCGTATGAACCTTGGTCAGGTACTAGAAGTGCACATGGGTCTTGCAGCAAGAACTTTAGGTTGGAAGATAGCAACACCAGTATTTGATGGTGCTATGGATACAGAAATCGAAGAAGTCCTAGAAGAAGCAAAGAAAATTGCCCCATATGTAAATAAGACAGGTAAGATTAGACTACGTGATGGTAGAACTGGTTTAGAATTTGAAAACCCTGTAACAGTAGGAGTCATGTACATGCTCAAACTCCACCACATGGTAGAAGAAAAAATCCACGCCAGGTCAATCGGACCATACTCCCTAGTAACCCAACAACCACTAGGTGGTAAGGCACAATTTGGTGGCCAAAGATTTGGAGAGATGGAGGTTTGGGCCCTAGAAGCATATGGTGCAAGCCATACCCTCCAAGAGATCTTGACAGTCAAATCAGATGATGTAACTGGAAGAGTTAAGACCTACGAATCAATAGTAAAGGGTGAAAATATCCCAGAACCAGGCACACCAGAATCATTTAAGGTACTTGTAAAAGAATTACAATCACTTGCCCTAGACGTAGAGCTCTTAGATGATAAGGGTGAAGTCGTAGAACTTAAGGAAAACATAGACGAACAAGATAGATTTTCTCAAGTAGAAAAGATAGATGCATCAAAGATAAGAAACCAAAGCAAACTTTTATCCAATACCTCTGCAAAAGCTGAAGAAGTAAAGGCTGCAGAAGTAGAGGGTGAAGAGGCTTAAGTCATAGTTAGGAAGTTTGAATTGAGCGAATTAAAAGAATTTATCGGCATGAGGATGAAAGTCGCATCGCCAGAAAAAATAAGAAGTTGGTCTCATGGTGAAGTTAAAAAACCAGAAACAATAAACTATAGGACCCTAAAGCCTGAAAAAGATGGCCTTTTCTGCGAAAAAATATTTGGACCAACCAAGGACTATGAATGTTCTTGTGGTAAATACAAACGAATGAGATATAAGGGCGTAGTGTGCGAAAAATGTGGAGTAGAAGTCACAAAATCAAAAGTAAGACGTGAAAGAATGGGACACATAGAGCTAGCAGCTCCAGTAAGTCACATTTGGTTCTTCAAGGGGATCCCATCTAAAATGGGACTTCTCCTTGATATGAGCCCAAGAGTATTAGAGAAGATCCTCTACTTTGCATCCTATGTAGTAATCAACCCAGGTTCAACAGACCTAGCAGAAAAACAAGAAATCTCAGAAACAGAATACCAAGACATACTTGAACAATATCCAGACGATACAGAATTTAAGGCGGCAATGGGTGCAGAAGCAGTAAAAGAACTCCTTCAAAACATCGACCTTGAAAGAGAATACGAACTTCTTCTAAAAGAGCTTGATGAATCATCAAACCAAAAAAAGGTAAGAGTATCAAGAAGACTAGAAGTAGTAGATGCCTTCTTAACAAGTGGCAACAAACCAGAATGGATGATCTTAGATGTCCTTCCAGTAATGCCACCAGAATTAAGACCAATGGTCCAACTAGAAGGTGGAAGATTTGCAACATCTGACTTAAACGACCTATACAGAAGAGTAATCAACAGAAATAACAGACTAAAAAGACTACTTGATATAGGCGCTCCAGAAATAATCGTCAGAAACGAAAAGAGAATGCTCCAAGAAGCAGTCGATGCCCTAATAGATAACGGTCGTAGGGGAAGAGCTGTAACAGGAGCCTCAAATAGAAACATGAAGTCCCTATCAGACCTTCTTAAGGGTAAATCTGGTAGATTTAGACAAAACCTTCTAGGTAAGAGGGTAGACTATTCAGGACGTTCAGTAATCGTAGTAGGTCCAGACCTTAAGTTCAATCAATGTGGTCTTCCACAAGAGATGGCCCTTGAGTTATTCAAGCCATTTATCATGAACAAGGTAGTAGAAAAAGACCTAGCCCACAACCTAAAGACAGCCAAGAAAATGGTAGAGAAAAAGGACCCAAGAGTGTATGAAGTACTAGAAGAGGTAATAAAAGACCATCCAGTACTTCTAAACCGTGCTCCGACCCTCCATAGACTTGGTATCCAAGCTTTTGAACCAACTTTAGTAGAAGGAAAGGCAATCAAGCTTCATCCATTAGCATGTAACGCCTTCAACGCCGACTTCGATGGTGACCAGATGGCTATCCACCTTCCATTATCAAACGAAGCCCAAATTGAAGCAAGGCTACTAATGATGTCAACAAACAACATCCTAGGCCTTAAAGATGGTAAGCCAATCACAACCCCATCTCAGGATATGGTATTAGGTGCTTATTACCTAACAACCATCAAAGAAGGAGCTAAGGGTGAGGGAATGGTATTTGAATCTACAAATGAAATGTATAAGGCTCTAGTAAATGGCCTTGTAGAATACCAAAGTAAAATTGGCGTAAGAATCAAAAAAGATGAAATGGATCCAGGTAAGATTGTAACTTCATCAGTAGGTAGATTTATCTACAACGAAGGTATTCCACAAGATTTAGGCTATGTAAATAGAAAAGAAGATCCATATTCACTAGAAATAGACACAGTTGCAGATTCTGGAACACTAAAAGATATAATCGATAGGTGCTTTAGAAAACATGGCAACATCAAAACAGCCGAAGTCCTTGACTACATCAAGCACACAGGCTACAAATACTCAACCTTATCAGGCCTAACAGTATCAATGGACGATGTAAAAATCCCAGCTGAAAAATGGCCACTAATAGATGAGGCTGATAAGGCAGTTGATAAGTACGACAAGCTTTACAGACGTGGTCTTATAACTGACCAAGAAAGATATGAAAAGGTAATTGAAATATGGCAAGATACAACCAACAAGGTTACAGATGCCCTACTTTCAGACCTAAGAGATGACAACAACATCAAAATCTTTGCCGATTCTGGTGCCCGTGGTTCAACCAATCAGATCAGACAGCTAGGCGGTATGCGTGGACTTATGAGTCAGGCCGATGGTAAAATCATCGAGATTCCAATCAAGGCTAACTTTAGGGAAGGTCTATCAGTACAAGAGTACTTTATTTCAACCCACGGTTCTCGTAAGGGTCTAACAGATACAGCCCTAAGAACAGCCGACTCAGGTTACCTAACCCGTAGGATGGTAGATATATCTCAAGATGTCATAGTTACAGAAGATGATTGCCATTCAGATGGATTTGTAGTAGCTCATGAATTTAAAGATGGCAACGAATTAATAGAAGATCTAAGAACAAGAATTGTAGGTCGTACATCTTTTGAAGATATAAAAGATGAATCAGGCGAGATAATTGTTCACAAAGATGAAGTAATAGATGAAGACTTGGCTGACAAAATCGTAGGAGCTGGCATCAAAGAAGTAAAACTTCGTTCAGTCCTAGAATGTAAGTCAAAACAAGGTGTATGTGCTAAATGCTACGGTAGAAACCTTGCCACAGGCAAGCACGTAAATATCGGAGAAGCTGTAGGAATTATAGCAGCCCAATCAATCGGTGAACCAGGTACCCAGTTAACCATGCGTACCTTCCACTCTGGTGGTATAGCAGGCGTTGGAATCACCCAAGGTCTTCCAAGGGTTGAGGAGCTTTTTGAAGCTCGTAAACCAAAGGGACTTGCCTTTATAGCAGCAAACTCAGGCCAGGTTCGTCTAATCCAAAACGAAAAGAAAACTGACGTAGAAATAGTTGGTGAAGATGGCCAAGCTAGAGAATACAAGATACCATTTGGTTCAAGAATCCTAGTAAGAGACGGAGATTATGTAGAAATAGGTGCCCAACTAACAGAAGGTTCCCTAGACCCACACGATGTCCTAGATGTACTAGGCAAGGTCGGCGTTCAAGATTACATCACCAAGGAAGTCCAAAAAGTATATAGGCAACAAGGTGTTGAAATCGACGACAGACACATCGAAGTAATAGCTCGTCAGATGCTAAAGAAAGTAAAAATCGTAGACTCAGGAGATACAGAATTCCTTCCAGAAAGCTTGCAAGATAGACGTGAAGTAGATCTAGTAAACAAGGAAATGGAAGAAGCAGGCAAAAGACCAGCAATCTATGACCAAGAGCTTCTTGGGATAACCAAGGCATCTCTTGCCACAGACAGCTGGCTATCAGCAGCATCCTTCCAAGAAACAACCAGAGTCCTAACAGATGCTTCAATTAAGGGCAAGGTAGACGACCTAAGAGGTCTAAAAGAAAACATCATAATAGGTAAGCTAATACCAGCAGG
Organism: Anaerococcus sp. NML200574; assembly: GCF_026131665.1. Classification (NCBI taxonomy): domain Bacteria; kingdom Bacillati; phylum Bacillota; class Tissierellia; order Tissierellales; family Peptoniphilaceae; genus Anaerococcus; species Anaerococcus sp. NML200574. Next base: position 10,647 of record NZ_JAMXSM010000024.1, read on the forward strand.
TACAGGCCTAAAATACTACAATGATGTAGAAATCGACTACGAAACCAAAGAGCTAGAAGATGAACAAATCAGAGCAAACGTGGAATCAGTAGAAAGAGCCATAGCCGAAGAAGAAATCGAAGAAGTATAAAAATAAGAGCGTTTAGCCAAAAGCTAGCGCTCTTTTTCCTTACAAAGTTTGTAATTCTCATATTTTTTATTTTTGCTATAATCATAATATAGAAAAAATAAAGGAGAAAAATATGAAAACAAATATTAAAAAACTATCTTCAATATTATTAGTAGGCGGCCTTGCTCTTGGTCTTGCAGCTTGTGGAAAGGCAGATGCGGATGATTATTCTACAGGAATGATTAGCCAGAAAGAAATTCAAGAAGAATTTACAAAAACTAAGGAAAACTTAGACTGGCCAGAAGGATATGAAATCCCAGAAGAGATTGACTATAAGGATGATGACCTATATCAAAAGGGATTTGGCTCTACAAGGGCAAGCATGTATTGGGAAGCAGCCTGGGAAAAGGAATGGCTAAATACTTATAAGACTGATCCAGCAAGAGCTCAAAAAGCTTTAGATGAGTTAGAAAAAGCCAAGACTATGACTTATATGTCAGAAGCCAAATGCGATGATGCAACAAGAAAATATTTTAATGATATTTTAGAAAAAGCCAAAAATGGAGACCCATCAGGCTTTGAAGAAAATATCAAACTCAATGCCCCAGAATAAAAATAAAGCTGATGGAAGAGGAAAAAATCCTCCCATCAGCTTTTATTTTTATCTTAAATATTCATTAGCTTTCTTAAGGTCTTCGATTATTTCAAGACTTTGTGGGCATATGCCTTCGCATTTGCCGCATTCTATGCACTCTTCAGGGCTTACTCCGTCTTTTAGATATTCTTTGTAAGCCTTTTGAGATTTTTCTTTTTCATCATAAAGGTGGGCGTTATTCCAGAGGGCAAAGACCTTTGGTATATTGATATCAACTGTGCAAGGCAAGCAATATTCGCAAGCTGTGCAGGCGATTTGCTCTCTTGACTTATAGATCGCTCTGGCCTTCCTGTAAAAATCTCTATCCTCATCACTTAGACTTGCTGGCTCTACTTGACTTGCTATAGCAAGATTTTCCCTAACTTGGTCTATGTCATTCATACCAGAAAGAACAGTCATGACATTATCTAGATCTAGGACAAACTTAAGGGCCATTTGGGCTGGTGAAAGGTCTGAACCCCTCATGAGGTCTTTTACTTCACGAGGTGGATTTGCAAGTCTTCCGCCCTTTACAGGCTCCATTATCACAAGGGGAATGCCCATTTCCTTGGCAAGTGTATAGCCCTTCATACCTGCTTGAAGGTTGATATCCAGATAATTTAATTGGATTTGGCAGAAATCCCATGGATAGGATTTGATAATTTCTTCAAAAACTGGATATTCATCGTGGAAGGAAAAGCCAATGTTTTTTACAAGTCCTTTTTCCTTTATAACTTTTATAAAGTCAAAAAGTCCATTTTCTACAGCTTGGTCAAATTTTTTCTTATCCAATGAATGGATTAGGTAAAAATCAAAATAATCTGTGCGAAGATTTGCCAGCTGTTCCTTAAAAATCCTTTCATAATCTTCATAAGAATTTACCAGCCAAACTGGCATCTTGGTTGCAATTGTGACCTTATCCCTAAGGTCATTTTCTTCTATGAATTCTCCAATAAATTTCTCGCTCATCTGATTATGGTAAGGGTAGGCTGTGTCTATGTATGTAAGTCCCTTATCTATAGCCTCTTTTATAATCTCACTTGAGTATTCTTTGTCAATCTTACCATTATCATCATCAAGGGTCTTAAATCTCATGCAGCCAAAGCCAAGTCTTGAGACTTTCTTCCCCTTATAGTCAAAATATTTCATAAATTCCTCCTTAACTACATTTCTACCCAAACTTAAAATTGTTAATAAGTAAAATTTCTGTATAGTAAATACGAGGTGAATTATGGAAAAATTATATAAAAAGTTATATTTATTTGTTATCTTAGGAATTTTTGTAGGTCTTTTGATTGGGATTTTCAAAAAAGCAATAGGCTTAGTTGCAAGTTTCATGGAAGAGTTCCTAAGCAAGACTTCTGGAAATTTAACAAATTCCTTCTTATTTATTTTATTTTTAATTCTTATAGGAATTATTACTTTTTATATCCTAAAAAAGGATAAAGATACCAAGGGATCTGGAATACCAGTGATAATGGGTATGATGGATGGGGAATTTGAAGTTAATTCTAAAAAAACCATCATTAATAAATTCCTAGCATCCTTTCTAACTATTGGTTCAGGTCTAACAGTAGGCAGGGAAGGCCCATCAGTTCAGCTTGGTGGCCTTGCTGGAGATATTGTGGCAGACTTTGACCAAACTTTTGAGAGGAAATATTTTATAGGATCTGCGGCAGCAGCAGGTTTTGCAGTAGCCTTTAATGCTCCCGTAGCAGCAATAATCTTTGGTTTAGAAGAAGTCTTTAGAAAACACGACATAAAGACCTTCCTTACATCAGCTACAACTACAATTGCAGCGACAATCACATCTGGCCTTATTTTTGGAGACTTAACAAGCTTAAAAGACATACCAGTTTTTGATAATATAAGTCAGGAAAGACTTTGGATAGTCCTTATCCTGGGAATAGTCACAGGTCTTTCAGGAGTCTTATTTAATAAGCTGGTAATAGGGGCAAAATCATTTTACAAAAAAATCCCCCTTCCAGAGCTTGTAAAATATCTGGCCCCTTTTGTCATAACTGGCCTAGTATTATTGGTAGACCCAAGACTTTTTGCATCGGGAGAAGAATTAATCTATTTGCCAGCAGGTGGGGGCGAATCTTTGGCCACACTTATATATATGTATTTTGCAAAAATTCTCCTCTTAAGCCTTGCCTTTGGCATGGGCCTATCAGGAGGCTCCCTAGTTCCACTCCTAGCAATAGGGGCAATCCTTGGCAATATCTACGCCACAGCCCTCTTTGATATGGGTCTAATCCCGGCAGAAAGAATCTTTGCCATAAGTTTAATAGCCATGGCAGGCCACTTCTCAGCCATAGTAAGAACTCCAATTGCAGCCATAATCCTAATTGTGGAAATGACAGGCGGAGCCTTCTCAAACATCCTAGGCCTAGCCCTAGTATCCTTTATAGCCTACCTAGTAGCAGAAATATTTAAATCAAAACCATTCTACGAAGACCTCTATGAAAGGCTTCTAAAAACAGAAAAATCTTACTTTAAACATTAATTATTTGCAAACTACAAAATAAATGCCTATATATGTTTAATTAATCGGCTATCTAAATCTTGACAAGTGTTAAAAATATATAAAGATTATATTGACAAGGTGATATAAATGTTTTATAATTGATTAGTGGTACTGAAAATCATTATCACAATTTTATATTTTGTACATTAATATGAATTAATATTTAACATGTTAAATAAATAATTAATAGAGGATATGGAGAATAAATGAATAATAAAAAAATTATTAAGGCGACATTAATTGCCGCCTTATCTATTTCATTCTTATTTAATGAGCCTTCCTTCGCAAGTGGCGAAGAAGAAAAACCGCTAGAGGCAAATAGCCAAAGCCTTGCTAGTGAAAATGAAGCAACTACAGAAAAAAAAGAAGAAGCAAAGAGTGAAGAATCTTTTGATAAAGAAAATGAACAAAAGAAAGAAGATGAAAACAAAGACAAAGCTCCTGCTTTAGAAACTTCCCTCAAAGAAGATAAGTCTGATGAAAAAGAAGGTAAATCAACAGAAGATACACATAAAGCTGACCTTAATAAGGATTCATCTATTGAAGAAAAGAAAGATGATAAGGCTGTAGAAAAGAAAGATGATAAAGTTTTAGATAATAAAGATAAGGGTAGAGTCATCTACATAGCCGAATTTAAAGATAAAGAGGCTGCTGAAAGGGCAATGAAGGAAATATCAAAATTTTCTTCTACAAAAGTTTTGTATGCCTATAATACAATTTTCAATGGTTGTGCAATTGAAACAAAACAAGATAATCTTGATTTGATTAAACATATCGAAGGAATATCATCTGTAGACAGAGCTCAAAAAGTTGAGCCAATGATGAATCACGCAAGAGAAGAAATCGGTGTCAATGAAGCTATCGACTACCTAAAAGCCATTAACAAAGACATGGTAATGAAGTTTGACGGTAGGGGCATGGTAATTGCAAATATCGATACTGGAACTGATTATAGGCACAAGGCTATGAGAATTGACGATGAAGCTAAGCCTTATATGAAATATAAAAAAGAGGACATGAAGGGAACTGACAAGGACTTTTGGTTGAGTGATAAAATTCCTCATGCCTTTAACTATTATAATGGTGGCAAAATCACTGTCGAAAAATATGACGATGGTTCCGACTATCATGATCCACATGGTATGCATATAGCGGGAATCCTTGCTGGTAATGATACTGATAAGGATATAGCTAAGTATAATGGTATAGACGGAATAGCACCAAATGCTCAAATCTTTTCTTACAAGATGTACTCAGATTCAGGTGATGGCTTTGCTGGTGATGAAACAATGTTTCACGCTATCGAAGATGCAATCAAACATAAGGTTGATGTAGTATCTGTATCTTCTGGATTTACAGGAACAGGTCTTATTGGTGAGAAATATTGGCAAGCAATTAGGGCTTTAAGAAAGGCAGGTATTCCTATGGTAGTTGCTACTGGTAACTATGCAACATCTGCTTCAAGCTCATCATGGGACTTGGCTGTTAATAACCAACTAAAGATGACCGATACAGGAAATGTAACTAGAACTGCTGCCCACGAAGATGCCATAGCTGTTGCATCAGCTAAAAATCAAATAGTAGAGTTTGATAAGGTAAATATTGGTGGCGAAAGCTTCAAGTATAGAAATATCGGTACCTTCTTCGATAAAAATAAGATTATTAGTAATGAAGATGGAAGCAAAGCATCTGACAAAATGAAATTCGTTTATATAGGCAAGGGTCAAGATGAAGATCTAGTTGGGCTTAATCTTAAAGGCAAAATTGCTGTTATGGATAGAATATATACAAAGGATTTAAAATATGCCTTCAAAAGAGCTGCCGATAAGGGTGCTCGCGCAATCATGGTTGTAAACACTGTTAACTACTATAACAGGGATAACTGGACAGAGCTTCCAGCCATGGGCTACGAAGAAGATGAAGGAACAACTTGCCAAGTATTTTCAGTATCTGGTGATGATGGACTTAAAATTTGGAATATGATTGATCCAGCCAATAAAACTGAGGTTAAGAGAAACAAGAAAGAAGACTTCAAAGATAAGCTTGACCAATACTATCCAATTGATATGGAAAGCTTCAACAAAAACCGTCCAAAGCTTGGTGATGAGAAAGAGCTAGACTTTAACTTTGCTCCTGATACAGACAAGGAACTTTATAAAGAAGAAGTAATCGTGCCAGCAGCCTCTACATCATGGGGTCCAAGGGGTGACCTCCTACTAAAACCAGATGTATCAGCACCAGGAAAGAACATCAAATCAACTCTAAATGTAATTGATGGCAAATCAACTTATGGTTATATGTCAGGAACAAGTATGGCAACACCAGTGGTCGCAGCATCAACAGTATTGATTAGACCAAAACTAAAAGAGATGCTCGAAAAACCTGTCCTCAAAAACCTAGAAGGTGAGGATAAAATCGACTTAACTACTCTTACAAAGATTGCCCTACAAAACACAGCAAGACCTATGATGGATCCAACATCTTGGAAGGAAAAATCACTATATTATGCTTCGCCAAGACAACAAGGTGCAGGTCTAATTAACGTTGCTAATGCACTAAGAAGTGATGTTATAGCAAGCTTTAAAAATGTTGACTCCGAAGGTCTAGTAAACTCATATGGATCTATATCACTTAGAGAAATTAAGGGAGAAAAGAAATATTTCACAATCAAGTTGATTAATACATCAGATAGGCCTCTCACATTTAAGGCTTCATCATCTGCAATAACCACAGATTCCCTTACCGACAGGCTAAAACTTGATGAAACTTACAAGGATGAGAAATCATCAGATGGTAAACAAATTGTTCCAGAAATTCATCCAGCAAGTATTAAGGGTGCAAATATTAGCTTTGAACACGATGTATTTACAATTGCTCCAAACTCTTCATATGAATTGAAGGCTGTAATAAATGTAGGAGATGCAAAAGATAAAGACCAATTTGTAGAATCCTTCATTAGACTTGAATCTAAAGAAGAACTTGAGGCAATGTGTGGCAAGGAAAACAAGACAGTATTCCAACCATCTCTATCAATGCCACTTATGGGCTTTGCTGGAAATTGGAACAAGGAGCCAATCCTTGACAAGTGGGCTTGGGAAGAAGGCTCTAAATCAAAAACCATGGAAGGTTATGACGATGATGGTAAACCAAAAATACCTGGAACCTTGAACAAGGGTATAGGTGGAGAACATGACATCGATAAATTCAATCCAGCAGCCGTTATCCAAAACAGAAAAGATGGAAATACAAAATCACTTGATCAAGATCCTGATTTATTTGCACTAAATAACAACCACGGATTATATGATCCATCACAAAGCGAATCAAAAGTCGCAAGAATTTATCCACTTGATAATAAGGGACAACCACAAGAAGTTCAAATCGAAACAGGGCTAACACCTTCCCCACTCGTTCTAAGAAGTGCAAGAGAAGGCTTAATCTCAATTGTAAATACTGACAAAGAGGGCGAAGGACAAAAAGACCTCAAGGTTGTATCTAGAGAGCACTTCATCAGAGGAATCCTAAACTCAAAGAGAAACGATGCTAAGGGGATTAAGTCATCCAAGTTAAAAGTTTTGGGAGATTTGAAATGGGATGGCCTTATTTACAATCCTAGAGGAAGAGAAGAAGGCGCTAATGATGATAATAATAACCAAGACTTTGAAACAAAACTTAGGGGTCAATTTGAACCGATAGCTGAGGGTCAATACTTCTACAAGTTCAAATATAGATTAACTAAGGATTATTCATGGCAAGTTTCTTATATACCAGTAAAAATTGACAATACAGCTCCAAAGATTGTCGATGTTGATTTCTCTAATCCAGACAAAATCAAATTAATAGCAAAAGATACCTACCACAAGGCAAAAGATGAGTACAAAAATGAAACCTTGTTTGTAAGAGATCAAAAAGACCATCCAGAGAAATTTGAAGAAGTAGCCAACGAAGTATGGTATGCAGGTGCAGCTATAGTTGACGAATACGGTGATGTTGAAAGAAACCTCAATGTAAAATATGCTGGAGAAGGCGAAGGTAGACATAGAAAGCTTGATGATAAAGGAAATACTATCTACGAAATTAGCGGTGCAGGAGATTTAAGAGGAAAAATCATAGAAGTAATCGCCCTAGATGGTGCAAGCAACTTCACCAAAATCCATAGGATAAAATTTGATAAGCAAGCTGATGCAAACGGAATGATTTCTTATTACCTAGTAGATCCTGACCAAGATTCTTCTTCTTACAAAAAACTTGGAGAAATTTCTGAAGAAAAACTCAAAAATGCAAAGAGCTCAGAGGAAAATACCAATAATAATCAAGTTAAGGATGAAGACTCAAAACCAGCTGAAGAAAGTTCAGTTGAGGGAGAAGCTAGCCTTGAAATAAATAAAAATATTTCAACAATTAGAGACTTTGAAAATAAAGACCTAAAGAAACTAATTAAAAAGAAATATAAGGAAATATATGACTTTGTAAGTGGTGAAATGAAAACAGTAGAGTGTGATTACGAATATGATGAAAAAGGAAATATAAAAGCCTACGATGATGGAAGTGCTCTAGAATATGAAACTGAGGAACTTGATGATGTTAAATCAAAGCTTGGTGGAGTGTTAAGTCCATCAAAGGATGGCCATTTTGAAATTCTTGGAAAAGTAAATAATGTATCAAAAGATGCTAAGGCCTACTATGGTAATGACTATAAAATAATAGAAATCAAGGCAAGTAAATACGACCCACAAACAAAAACTCTAACATTTGACTTATTTGCAAACACAAATGATGTAGTCTATGGTCTATCCTTTACTGGAGATATGAATATTATCGTAAAAGATAAGGGTCAAACAAAAGCTAAAACTATAATAAGGATGCCAGAAAAAAAGGATGAAGCCGCGGAAGCTGCACCATATGCTTCAAGCTATGGAAATATTATCGAACTAGGTGAAGGTGAACTAACTAAACAAAAACCAAAAGATCCAAGCAAGATGGATACAAACAAGATGTTCTTCGATAAAGAAAAGGGTCAATATGTATTAAATGATAAAATGATTGTAAGAAAGGGATATGCCCTAAGAGTTACGACATTTAACCCAGGAAAAACTGATATGCTTGATGGTAATGGAGTTTATAGCATGGAAGATATAGAAAAAATCCAAAAGACTGCCCCTAACATCAAGGCTTTATCACAAAAAACAATCTACTGTGATAGTAGAAATGTTGAAGATGGTAGAAGCACTCAATCGGTTCTCATGTCAGCCTTGGACGGATTTAATATAGTTAGATATCAAATCTTTACATTCAAAACTAATGACAAGGGAGAAGCTATAGATAAGGATGGAAATCTTGTAGATGATCCTTCTAAACTAGTTCTTCTTGGCAAAGATGGCAAGGAATACCTTGGAGATGATAAATCCAACGTAGAAGCCATCAAAGAAGATGGAGGAATGCTATTTATAGATGCAAAATCAGTAGATTTGACTATGGATAGAAACTATTTCAATCCAACAAAGGACAATAAAATCTATGTAAGAAAACCAGAATTCTATTTAAGAGGAAAAATAGGAGATAAGGGTGGTTTCAACTGGGAAATGAGAGTTAACGAGTCAGTTGTAGACAACTACCTAATTTACGGTGATTTACACATAGATAATACAAGAGACTTTAACATTAAGCTTGATGTAAAAGATGGGGATATCATGGACTGGGGAATGAAGGACTACAAGGCTAATGGATTCCCAGACAAGGTCAAAGATATGGATGGCAATGTATACCTACAAACTGGTTATAGTAAACTTAATGCCAAGGCTGTTGGAGTTCACTATCAATTCCTCTATGATACTGTAAAACCTGAAATCGAACAAAAGGATGATGGTAACACAGCTATTGAATATGAAAAAGATAAATTTATCAAATTCAATGTTACAGACAAGAGAGATGGCGATAAAGCTGGAGAAATCCAAGACAAACAAATCTTTGTAAATGGTATAGCATACGAGTCCTTAGATGATATAAAAGATATAAAGGAAAATACGCTAACAATCAAGTTTGTTGTAAAAGACTTTGCAAACAATACTAGGGTAAAGGAATTTAGCTTTGACAAAGAAAGTGGCACATTAACTCCTATAGATCCAGAAAAAGTCAAGATTACAATAGATAATAAGGAAAATGAACTTGTAAAGGGAGAGGATTTCCAATTACCAGAATACAAGGGAGAAGTTCCAGAAGGTAAAGGCTTCAAGGGTTGGAAAGTCAAAGATAAAGACGGAAAAGAAGAAATTAAAGCACAAGGTGCCTTCTTATTTGCTATGGCAGATCTAAGTGTTCAACCAGACTTCTACGATCTTCCTAAAGAAGTTAAAGAAGAAAATAAACAAACTTTTGATGAAACAAAGAAAAAAGATGAGGATTATTCAAAGATTTGGAATATAACTTGCCCAAGTGATACAGAAAATCCTTCAGAAGACCCTTCTGTAATTCCTTCAGAAGATCCTTCTGAAATTCCTTCAGAAGATCATTCTGTAATTCCTTCAGATAATCCTTCTGAAATTCCTTCTGAAAATCCACAAATTCCAGAAATAAATCTAGCTCATAAGAGTGAAAATTCAAAAGATAATCAAGGATTAGTAGTGGAGGCAAGCTTAGAAACTAAAGAGCTTAAAGGAGATCCTTCAAAAGACAATACCTTAGTTCAAAATGCTAAGGAAGATAAGGATAAAGAAGAAGCAAAGGAAAATAAGAGCCAAAGAAGTGAAGAAAAATCACAAGAAAAGAATGAGAAAGCTCCAAAAAGCACAAATGTTAAAACAGGAGTAGAGAGCCTATCATCAGTAGTGATGGGATTATTTGCAGCAAGCCTTGCCTTATTCAAGACTAAAAAAAGAAAATAAAAAGACCTAATATAAACTAAGTAAATATTAGATCTGATACCAGAGTTAGCATAAAGCTTGCTCTGGTATTTTTTTGTCTTAGAATTTTTAGATTGGAAAATCATCTCTAGGATTTTAATAAAATCACAAGCATAAAGATTTTCAAATTAAAAGCCCTCAATAAAGTTGAGTACTTTAAGTTCTATTTTTTGTTATCCATATCAGCTTTGATGGCCTTAGCAAGGGCTTCAATTTCTTCTACTTGTTCCATCTTCACACCAGAATTGATTTTAACATCTTATCCTACATAGTCAAGCTTAGTTTGAGATAGGATTTCCTTTGAAATCTCGAGACTTCTTCCGCCCCAAGACCAGTTGTTTAGGAAAGAAACAGTTTTATTGCTAAAGCCTGTTCCAACAAGTTCTCTTAGGAAGGCATCTATCTTTTAGTAAAGACCAGAGTTGTAGTTGATTGGTGCAAATACTGAGTGAAAGAATCTGTGGCAGTGGCTATTTTGATAAGAAACATAAAAAGCAGCCAGATCATAAATCTTGATATTTTCAACCCCTAACTCAGCTAGCTTTGTTACAAGAATGTCGGCTACTTCTTCGGTATCTCCATACATTAATGCGTAAACTATAACGACACCTTTTTTTCGCTGTGAAGGTTGACCACTTGTTATACTTATCAATTATGAAATTGATAGGTTGTTCGTCCTTATAAACAGGACCATGGAGAGGAAGAATGGCAAGGTCGTTGATGTTCATGAAGGCATTTTGTACCATTTTCCGAACTTACCAACTATATTGATTTAATATCTTATAGCTTGATATAGCCAATCAACCTTGTGGATAACATTCTTAGCATCTGCATGACCTTCAATTACATTAAAGGCACCAAAAGCATCTGCTGAGAAGAGAAGACCTTCAGTTGTTTCGTAAGTCATCATAACTTCTGGCCAGTGAACCATTGGAGTGAAAACAAATTTGAGATTTCTCTTACCGATATTTACTTCATCTCCATCTTTTACTTCCACATATCTATCCTTTAATTCATCATTGTAGAATTGTTCATAGAACTTGAAGGTCGTGGCATTGCCAACAAACTTAGCATTTGGGCATTCTTTTAAACAAAAATCAATATTTCTACAGTGGCCTGGCTCCATGTGCTCAACAATTAAATAATCTAAGTCTTCTCCGTTATGAGCTGCCTTAACATTTTCTATATATCTTCTAGTAAAGGCTGCATCTACTGAATCACACAAAACGTTCTTTTCGTCTTTATTAAGGTAAGAGTTGTAGGAAACACCATTTGTCAATTCGAACATATTTTCGAATCGGTCAATCTTTCTGTCGTTAACTCCAACTCAATAGATATTATCTAATATTTCTACTATATTGTGTATCTTATCTTCTTTGAAACTCCTTTTATTTGTTTTGTTACATTGTTAACTATACTAGATATTTAGTAAAATTTAATTATATATTAATGATTATTATTATCGGTAATAATCTAAAAAAATTAAATATATATTTTGACAAGAAATTATGGTAGAAATAATTTATATTGGCATAAATAAGGTAAAAATAATTGCAAAAACTTGCCAAACATTCAGGTTTAGTTGATAAAGATGGGGATGTTATTAATTTAAAGCAAACGCTTATGAGTGATGCGATTTCAACAGCTGCTAGTGCCTTGGTAGGGAAATCAACCGTAACAACAGTTGTAGAATCATAAGCTGGTATAGCAGAGGGTTGAAGGACAGGACTTACATCGCTTACAACAGCGGCCCTATTTTTGTTCTCTTTAATCTTCGTTCCACTAATTGCGATAATTCCAGCCCAAGTTACAGCTCCAGCTCTAATTTTTGTTGGCGTATTGATGTTATCAGGTGTTAAGGATATAGACTTTGATGATTTGACAAATGCCCTTCCAGCTATTTGTACTATCGTCTTTATGCCTTTTACTTATTCCATAGCAAATGGTATAGCCCTCGGTCTGATAACTTTCTGTATAGTAAAAGCATGCACAGGTCAAAGCTAGGAAATACAACTACTAACCCTAATTATAGCTCTAACTTTTGTCTTTAGATATGCCTTTATAACCTAGGATAGGAGAATAAATGACAAATTTTGTTTTAATTGGGGAGATTTTTTATTTTTATTTTGATAATACTTGTTATTTTATAAAAAACTTGTATTTCCTAGAGAAATCAGATGAAAAGTGTAGAATATAAGCCAGGAGATTATATGAAGAAGAATTATTCTAATTTTTTATGGGCCCTTGCCTTTATTTTACTATTTGTTTTTCTCTATAAGAATGATAGGCTTACTCAAGAAAAGATTGCTTATTATCAAGAGGAAAATATGAGAAAATTTTATTCTAGCAAGAGAATCGATATGGCAAGGGAAGAGGAAATAAATAATATTGTAAAGAAGGCTGATGAAGGAAGACTTCTGGCTTTTCTTAAAAATAAAATAAAAGAAGAATCCGCGGCAGAAGCAACAGCTGGAGTCAATCATGTAAAGGAGCTTCAGAAAAAGTATCCCCAAGTCAAGGGTAGGATTATTGTCGATGGTACCTCAATAGATTTCCCTGTTGTTCAGGGGGAAGATAATGAATTTTACCTCGACCACGATTATGATGGGTCTTATTATATAAACGGGGGAGTTTTTATCGACCACGTCCACCATGGAGATTTTTCTGATCAAAATACAGTAATTTATGGTCATAATGTAAGGATTGGCTATATTTTCCATGATTTGGATAAGTTTAGGGATAAGAATTTTATAAAAAAACACTCGGAGATAATTATTGACACTCCAGTGGCCAGGAGGACCTTTGAGGTGGTTTGTGCCATGGATGTGAATGTGGATGCAGATTATAGGTTTAACTATTACGATGATGATGAGTTTGAAGACTATCTTAAACTTATTAGAGAAAATAATATCCTTGAAAATAGGCCTCTGCCAAAAAAAGATGATAAGCTAATAACTTTGTCGACCTGTTCAGATATCAAAGATAGGTACGCAATTGTGGCTGTGGAGAAAAAAGAAGCTTATGTGAATAAAAAGAATTTTAATTATTGGCAAGGTGTCCATTTGCTCGCAAAAAGACCAAGTCAAGATATTTCTATTTATTAAAACTTGTTAAAAATCTTCCTGAATTTGGGAAGATTTTTTGTGCCTATTTTCTTTGATTTTTTATCCATTTATCATATATTAGTATAAATTAAAAAGATTGGAAATTTTATGGATCATTATTTAACAAATGAGTCGCCATCTAAGGCAATTAGCAAGTTTGCCCTGCCAATGGCGGTGGGCTCTCTTTTTCAACAAATTTATACCTTGGTCGATTCGGCTGTGGTTGGCAAATATGTAGGTGAGGCCGCGCTTGCTTCAATTGGGGCTAGCTTTGCTCTCACTACGATTTTTATATGTATAGGAATTGGTGGAGGTGCTGGGGCATCTGTCCTTATAGCCAGATATTTTGGAGCCAAGGATTATAAGAGGATGAAGACTGCGATTTTCACTTCGATTATAGGTTTTTTAGTCCTTGCCCTTGGCCTTTCGGCCTTTGGTTTGATTTTTGCAAAAAACCTCATGGCTTTACTTAGGACACCTGATGAAATTCTTGATATGTCAGTTTTGTACTTAAATATTTATTTTTATGGTCTGCCATTTTTATTTATGTATAATATCATCTCAGCCCTTTATCAGGCTTTGGGAGAATCTAAGATTCCTCTATATTTTTTGATTTTCTCTTCGATTTTGAATGTAAGCTTGGATGTATATTTTGTAAGAGATTTGGGATTTGGACTGGCTGGAGCAGCCTACGCAACTCTCCTTGCCCAGGGTTTGTCTGCTGTCCTATCCTTTGGGGTTTTTATAAGAAGGCTTAGTAAAATTAAGACAGAAAAGACAAAGATTTTTGATAAAAAAGAGCTAGGCCGCATTTCTTACCTAGCCATCCCATCTATTATCCAGCAATCAACCATCACAATTGGTCAACTTTTAGTCCAATCTGTGGTAAATTCCTTTGGGGTAGGTATGCTGGCAGGATTTTCTGCAGCCATTAGGGTAGAAAGCCTCATTATTGTACCGATAACTAGTCTTGGCAATGCCATATCTTCCTACACTTCTCAAAATGTGGGGGCAAAAAAGCTTGAAAGACTAGAAAAGGGCCTTAGGGCATCCATAGCCATGGTTGGGATTTATTCTGTCGTGATTTTAATATGTTTGAAATTTAATTCAGCAAATATAATCGCTTATTTCATGAACGAATCATCATCAAACTTAGCTAAAGATACAGGCGTGGCCTACCTAGACTTTATTGGATATTTCTTTCTTCTTGTAGGGTCTAAACACTGCGTGGACGGTATCCTAAGAGGAGTTGGAGATGTAAAGATTTTTACCCTAGCTAATATAGTCAACCTGACCATAAGGGTAAGCTTATCGATGGCCCTAGCCCATAAAATCGGTATAGCCATGGTCTGGTATGCAGTACCTCTTGGTTGGCTAGCTAATCTTGTGATTTCTACTAGTTATTATTTAAAGATAAAGAAGCAAAATTATAGCTTGGATTCTAATGGGTGAACAGAGAACAATTGTAAATAGTCATAAATATTTGAATTTTAATTATCAATTATTTACAATGGTATTAATATGAATTTTAAGGGACTTGTAAAATTTAAATTTGCTCCGGGAAATAAATTAACGGAGAAATATTTATAATTTTACAAGCCCCTTTTTATTAGGGGAGAAATTTATGATTAAAAATGGGAAAAATTATAATCCAATAAGTAAAAAAGAATCTATAATACAGGGAGATAAATATAGGATTTCAATTCTCACTTCTAGACTAATTAGGCTAGAATATAGCGAGGATGGAATTTTTGAAGATAGGATGACCAAGGGGGTTATAAATAGGGATTTTCCTCCTGTAAATTTCAAGGTTTATGATAGGAAAGATTGGCTAAAGATTGTTACTGATCATGTAACTATTTTATATGATAAAAAACCATTTTCTACCTATGGTCTAAGCGTAGAGCTTAGGGGCAAGGTCAACCATCCATATTATTGCATTTGGCATTATGGAGACAAGATAGAAAACCTAGGTGGAACAGCAAGAACTCTTGATTTTGCAGAATCAAAGGTAGAAATAGGAGATGGTATCCTTTCTAGATATGGCATAAGTGTGATAGATGACTCATCATCACCAATAATAAGCGATGATGGTTGGACTTATGATAGAAATAATGATAATCAAGACCTATATGTATTTGCATACAAAGATAAGTATTTAGATGCCCTAGATGATTTTTATAAGCTTTCTGGAAGTCAACCACTTTTACCAAGGTATGCTCTGGGTAATTGGTGGTCCAGATTTTATAATTATTCTAAAGAAGATTACCTAGACTTAGTGGATAAGTTTGAAAAGTTTAAGGCACCTTTTTCTATTATGGTACTAGACATGCTTTGGCATACTACAGGAATTGATGAAAAATACGGAAGCGACTGGACTGGTTATACATGGAATTATGACCTCTTGGGTGAACCACGAAACTTATTTTCAAGACTTCATGATAACAATTACAAGCTAACTTTAAATCTACATCCATCATCAGGAATTAGGCCAAGTGAAGATTTTTATGAAGATATGGCAAAGGAGCTTGGTTATGATTATGAAAATGAAGAGACTATAGATTTTTCCTATAAAGATAGGGCCTATGCTGATTGCCTGAATAAGTATTTTTATAAGCCTTTTGAAGAAAAGGGAGTAGATTTCTGGTGGATGGATTGGCAACAAAGCCCAAGAAAGCTTGACGAAAACAAAGATGCCTTGTGGGTTATAAACCGTACTAGATTTTTAGATATGGAAAAATCTGGCAAGAGAGCCCTCACCTTTTCAAGGTTTGCAGGTCTTGGGTCTCAAAGATATCCTATAGGATTTTCAGGTGATACATCTATAAATTGGGATACATTAGATTTTCAACCATATTTCACAGCCACATCCTCAAATATTGGCTTTGGATGGTGGTCTCATGATATAGGTGGTCATATGAAAGGGGCAACTGACCCAGAGCTTATGCTAAGGTGGCTACAATTTGGAGTTTTTTCTCCTATAAATAGGCTTCATAGCTCAAATACACCTTTTGTATCCAAGGAGCCATGGTCTTTTGATGAAAAATATTCAAAGCTTATGGTCGACTACCTACAAATCCGCCATAAACTTATTCCCTATATCCATACCATGAATTATAAGGCCCACGAAGAAAATATCCCTTTAATAAGGCCAATCTATTACTATTATCCAAATGTTGAAAGAGCTTATGCGAACAAAAACCAATACTATTTTGGTGAGAGTCTTTTAGTCACACCAATGACTAAAAAAATAGATCCTAGGCTTCAGATGGCTGAATTTAAGGCGTTTTTGCCAGATGATGGTTATTATGATTTGCAGACTGGTCTTTTCTACGCTGGTCAAACCATGATTGAAATCTATAGGCCAATTGATAAAATGGGCTTATTCATCAAAAAAGGTGGGATTATTCCATTAGCTGACCTAGATAAGGATTACACAAATTCTATAGAAAACCCAAAGGCCTTAAAAGTTTTAATAGGCGCTGGTAAAGATGGAATATTTAATTTGATTGAAGATAGCGAAGAAAACTTAGAAGCTAAATCTATAACTCAGATTTGCTATGAAGATAAGAGGGCTATAAGGCTAGATCAATCTAAAACTAAAATAGATATAATTTCGACTAAGAGAGATTGGACTTTTGAAATTTATGGAATAAAAGTAAATGAAGTTGAAATAGTAGCTAATAAAGATAATAGGCTTGAAGGCAAGATTTCTTATAATCAAGAAAAAAATATAAGCCAAATAATCATTGAAGAAATCCCAAGCAATGAAGATATTGAAATTTTAATTAAATCATATGAAGAAATAGACCAAAAAACAAATAAGCTTGAACTTATCTTATCAAGAATAAATAGCTCAAGAATTGAAACTTTAAAGAAGGAAAGTATTTTTGATATACTTAAAAATGCACAAAGTATTTCTAATCTTGTATCAGCCCTGATGGCCTTTGATATAGAAGAAAAAGTCAAAAAAGCTATATTTGAAATAATTTTTGCAAACGAAGAGTTTTAAATAATAAAGGTGATGAATTAGAAGAGATAAGGTGACCCCATAAAGTTGGACCTATTAGCAGAGTTAGTGTTAAAGCTTACTCTGCTATTTCTTTGTCCTTTCCTACCCCTAGGGGTAGGAAATTTTTATGCTGCATTCTTCTTTCTGTATTCT
>NZ_JAMXSM010000025.1:0-26056 GCF_026131665.1 Anaerococcus sp. NML200574
TTCTACTATTTGCCTTTTGAAGTCGTCTTCGTAGTGTCTAGCCAATTTAAAATCCTCCTATGATTTCTTATTATTTATTGTATCATATATTCGATTTTAAATTGTACTATTTATTGTATCCATACCAAATAGCAGTCATGTACCAAAAGTTTGCGTAGCAAACATCCATTTTCCCCACGAGGGGTCGCTCGGAGGGTGTAACGGAAAAGGGGTGTAAGGGGGAATCCGATGAGGGAACGTGCGAAACGTTCCCTAGGGATTCCCCCTTGAACGAAGGGATATGTTTATAATAATCATTTATTATGAGATGATATTACGAAGGATTAAAACTTATAATAATATTATCTTGGATAATAAAAAAAGGGATTTTTAGGGGATGCCCCTAAAATAATTTTATCTTGGATAATAAAGAAAAAAAGAATATAATATCTGATAATGAGGTAAAAACAAAAAAGCGCCAGATCCCTTTGGGATGACGAGGGAGGAAGTTATCGAAAATTCGGCGGGAGCTTCCTGGGTTCACAGCCCTAGTGTTAGACAAAAGCAGAGAGCAATTTCTGCTACAGAGAAGACACAGTGGCCTCATTAATATCTATAAAAATTAATAAGGAGGCACTATGTGCGGAATAGTATGTTACAAAGGAAGTCTTGATGCTAAGGATATCATTCTTGATGGTCTAGAAAAGCTAGAATACAGGGGTTATGACTCAAGTGGTATAGCTATTATTAAGGATTCTAAGCTTGAAATCCACAAGGAAAAGGGTCCTATTGCAAGTCTTAAGGAAGAAATAGCAGGCAAAGATTTATCTTCTCACATCGGTATTGGCCATATTAGATGGGCTACCCACGGTGAGGCTAGCAGGGAAAATGCCCACCCACACACATCTGCTGATGGCAAGATTGCTATAGTTCACAATGGTATTATAGAAAATTATAAGGATCTTAAGGATGAACTAGCCAAGGAAGGCTATACTTTTAAGTCCCAAACAGATACAGAACTTGTTGCCATTTTACTTGGCAAATTTTATGATGGGGACCTTCTAAAGGCCTTAATTAAAGTTAAATCAATGATTGAAGGGTCTTTTGCTATCGGGGCAATCTCAGAAGATGAGCCAGATAGGCTTGTAGGCATCAGGAAGGATTCTCCTATGGTCCTTGGCCTTATGGATGATGGCTTTATCCTAGCTTCTGACAGCCCATCTTTTATCAAATATACCAACAAGTTAATCTATCTAGAAAATGAAGATATAATAGACATCAAGGGCGATTCTTACAAAATTTATGACAAGGACTTAAAGGAAGTAGCAAGGGAAGTAAAAACTACTTCTTTTGGGGCAAATGATGCATCAAAAGAAGACTACGATCACTTCATGCTTAAGGAAATTGAGGAGCAAGCTGATGTCATAGGAAGGTTGGCAGAAGCCCACCTAGATAAGGAAGGCCTAAAAGTAAAGAGTAAGGTCTTTAGCGAAGAAGAAATAAACTCCTTTAACAGAATCTATATAGTTGCCTGTGGTACAGCCTACAATGCTGGCCTAGTTGGCAAGGCTCTTTTTGAAAAATATTTAAGGATACCAGTTACTTGCGACTTGGCTTCAGAATTTAGGTACTCTGATCCACTTGTAGATGAAAATACCTTGGTAATTTTCCTATCTCAATCAGGAGAAACAGCTGATACCCTAAAGGCCCTAGACCTTGCAAAAAGCCTAGGAGCCATGACTCTTGCAATCACAAATGTAAGAGAATCATCAATTGATAGGCAAGCAGAAAGAACAATCTATACCGAGGCAGGCCCTGAGATAGCGGTGGCATCAACCAAGGCCTACACCAGCCAACTTTTAAATCTCTACATCCTAGGCCTAGAATTTAATGAAGTCTTAGGAAAATTTGATGATAAGGAGATTATTGAAGAAATATTTGCCCTTCCTCAAAAGATAAAAAATATAATCGATAGGAAAGAAGAGCTAAAATATTTTGCAAATGAGCTTAAGGATAAGGAACATCTTTTCTACCTAGCAAGAGGACTTGACTACCAAACAGCCATAGAAGCAAGCCTTAAGGTGAAGGAGATATCCTATATCCACAGCGAGGCCTTCGCTTCAGGAGAGCTAAAACATGGTACAATTGCCCTAATAGAAGATGGTACTCCTGTCATAGGCATCCTAAGTCAAAAAGACCTTTTGGATAAGGCTCTTTCAAATCTAGAAGAGGTAAGGGCTAGAAAGGCAGAAGTCTTTACCATAACAAATCTAAAGGATAAGAGAATTGGAGATATTGGAGTAGCAAGCTTTATCTTTGATGAAACCCTAGATATCCTAGCCCCAATCCTTTCAGTAGTACCATGCCAAATACTTGCCTACTACACATCCCTAGCCAAGGGCCTAAATGTAGATAAGCCAAGAAATCTAGCCAAATCTGTAACTGTTGAATAAAATAGAATTATAAATTTCATTACCTACTTGTAAAAATATTGAAATATATAGGAGTTACCTATGAAACATAGAAAAATATTCATGGCAATTGGGCTAATATTTATAATGTTTTTCACGGCGAGAGCTTATTTTATATACCAAGACTTAAAGATTGAAAAAGAAATAAGGGAATCATTAAAGGATAATAAAGCTGAGATAGTGTCTTTCATAAATGATGCTGATTCTAGCTTGGATCAAAAATTCAAATACAAAAGTTTTGAATTAAGAAAGTTTGATAAGTTTCCAAAGCTTGCTAAATTTGTCTATAAGTCCAAGGGTTTTGCATCTGCAGCTATTTATTATGGATTCTACTATATAAAAGATGACGATCTGACTTTATTGGGACTGAACAAACTTGAGCCTAAGGTAGATGGCGAATATTTTTATAAGGAAAAAGATTCTGACAATCAGTTAAGGCTTAAAAAGATAGAAGATGAGATTTATTATTTTAAAGAGGTCTACTAAAGGAGAATCTTATAAAATAACAAAAACCCCAAAATCCGCAATACGGATAGAGGGGTTTTCTATGTTTTGAGACAAAAGAGCTTGTTTTTAATTTTCTATTTGTTTTTGCATTGCTTCATCTTTTACCAGATCTGGTATCATTTTGTTTGAAAAATATATTAATAAGATTGTTATAAGCCCATCGTCAAGCCAACCTAGGAAGGGTAAGACATCTGGCAAGACATCAGCAGGGGTGACTATATAGGCTATGGCAAGGAGGGCCAGGATTTTGGAAGATGTTGGTGTATTTTTATTAAAAAGAGCCTTTAGATAAGCTGGTAGGGTTTTTCTAATTTTGTTCATAAAATCTCCATTTCTTTTTAAAGTATTAATATTTATTTTAATAATATTAACTTCTATCTTCATTATACTTGGAAAAATTAAAATTCAAATTAAATATATTAAAATCGATCATCGATAAGGAAGAAATTTGCTTTTGTGATATAATACTAGTAAGAAGGAGGGATTATGGGATTTAGATTTAGAAAAAGCATAAACCTTGGCAAGGGTTTTAGAATAAATATGTCTAAGACCGGTCCGGGATTTTCTTGGGGCGGTAAGGGCTTTAGGATAACTCGCACCGCAGGCGGCAAGATTAGAGGAGCAGCTTATATACCAGGCACAGGACTTTCCTACCAAAAGGAATTTTCAAATCCTCTAGATTCTATCTTTAAGGGAGAAAAGAAGCCTAGCCCAAATACAGGAAATCCTAGGGAAGATTTTTCAAGCAAGTCTTATGGCCTAGACTTTAAAAATATAAAATCAGATTGCCTAGAAGATGTCCTAAGTAAGACAGGCAGGACTTATCCTTTGAGAATGCCGGGACATTTGGTCTTTATAGCTGGAATCATATTGACTTTTATCCAACCATATTTGGTAATTGTAGCTATAATCGGGGCTATCATGTATTTTTACAAGAAGAGCCTTGGTCAAATACAAATCGAATATGATTTTGAAAATGATGCAAAAGATGAATACGACCTAACAAACAAGCTTTTGGAGGGAATCTTAGAATCTGACGCTGTTTGGCTTGTAAGGGAAATGGAAAGGGATAATGACGATAATATAATCAGATCTAGAGAGTCTTTGGCCATAAAAAATGACATAGAAGGCCCGCTTGATACAAATGTCAAGGTTAAAAGCCTAGCAGCTAAGAATTTTACTATGAGCTTTTTGCCAGACTGTCTGCTTTTATATCAAGATGGGGATTACAGGGCCCTTTCTTATGGGAATTTGAAAATTGACCTAAGGGCTGAGACTTTCCTAGAAGAAGAGAAAATCCCAGATGCGACCTTAATTTCAAAATCCTTTCTACATGTAAATAAGGATGGGACTTGCGATAAGAGATACAAGGATAATCCAGAGATGTATTTGGTAGACTATGGGATTTTGGAGATTAAAGCCGATGATTTGGAGCTTTTAATCGTATTTTCAGATACGGTTATTGATGGTAAATAATAATTAGTTACAAGGCCCTCTTTATTTTAAATTTAAGAGGGTATTTTAGACTTACAAAAGGAGAGAAGATGCAAGTCGACTTAAGAAATAGAAATGTAATAGCCTTAAAGGATTTTAGCGAAAAAGAAATCCTATATTTAATAGATGAGGCAGCGAGGTTTAAGGATCTAAAGGCTAAGAGAAAGCCACACAAATACTTGGAGGGACAAAATATTATCCTGCTTTTTGAGCAAAGCTCTAATAGGACTAGGACTTCCTTTGAGGTGGCAGCTTTTGACTTAGGCCTGGGTGTGTCCTTAGTAGACCTAAGATACAATACCCTAGGGACTAATGAATCATTAGAAGATGCCATCTCAGTCTATGATAGGTACTATGACGGGATAGTTTATAGGGGGCCTGACCAAAAGCTTTTGGAATACATGATAGATTTGACAGATATACCTATCTACAATGCTCTCACAGACAAGTTCCACCCAAGTCAGATGATAGCTGATATGCTTACAATAAAGGAAAAATTTGGCAGACTAGAAGGTCTTAAGCTCGTTTATTTGGGCTATACAGGAGATAATATGCCATCATCCCTTGCCATAACTTGTGCTAAGCTTGGTATAAATTTTGTGGGCTGTGGGCCACTTGAATATGCTGCCGATAAGGATGTAGTAAGCCTTTCAAATATGTTTTCTAAAAACCACCACTCAGATGTAATCTATACTGACAATGTCAAGGAAGCTGTTAAAGATGCCGATATAATCTATACTGACATGTGGATTGGCCTAAATGAAAAGGATGATGTGCCTGTAGAAAGGATTAAAAAGCTTTATCCATTTAGGGTTACCCAAGAGATTATGGATATGACTAAGGAAGATTCGATTTTCATGCACTGTTTGCCAGCCTTCCACGATAAGAAATCGACCCTTGCTCAAAAGGTAATAGAAAAGCTACCTAGCGATATGGACCTAGATGGGATGGAGGTAGCTGATGAGGTCTTTAGGTCTGAAAAGTCTATGGTTTTTGACCAAACTGAAAACAGGATTGGGGCTGTTAAGGCTATTTTATATTCAACTTTAAGATATGAATAGTCTACGGCCATCTTATGAAATATTATTCATATGAATCGAGTTGAAAAAGATTGAATTAATTAAATGAATTTGATAATCATTTAAAACAAGGGAAAAACAACGGTTTTTTATTGACTTGTGATAATAGATAGAATATAATATAAGTATAATATTTATACAATATAGGAGGAGTTATGATTAATAAAAAAGTATTAAGAATAGGTGCAGGAGTTTTAGTTGGAGCTCTTGGAGGAAAGGTTCTTACTTCACAATTAGCAAAAAAAGCAGCTGTAGGAGCTGTTGCTGGCGGATTAAGAGTAAAGGAATCACTAGATAAGACAATCGAACAAGTTAGGGTTTCAGCTGATGACATAGTTGCAGAAGCTAAGGAAGCAAACCTAAAAGAAGATTTAGAAAAAGCTCAAAAAGAAGCTGACCTAGATATAGAAAAGGTTGCAGAAGATGACCTTAAAGAACAAATAAAAGAAGAAATTAAGGCAGAACTTAAAGAGGAAGAAGATAAGTAATGAGGGCAAGTTTAGCCCATAGGCTAGATACTAGGGCTAGGTTTGTCTATGAAGAAGACCTAAGCTTTGATCTAGCCAATAACTTAAAATATCTAATTGAGGGTGTGAAGGGGGTTAATCTTTGTAAGATTAATCCTCTGGCCAATTCATTTACAGTATATTTTGAAAAGGGAAGCCTAGCTAGGCTTGCTAAATTTATTTTAAATCTTGATATAAATGAGGTAAAAGAGCTAGAAATTGATGATCCTGACTTCTACCCTCAAGAAGAGGAAGATGTATTTAGGATAGTAAGAGATGCCCTTTATAGGAGGGCCTTTTTTAGGTATTGCATTCCAGCTCCATTAGGCTCTTACCTAATCTTTGTTAGGGCCTACCCATTTATTAGAGATGGAATCAAGGCTCTATGGAAGAGGAAGCTAAATGTAGACCTCTTGGATGCTACAGCCATTTCTGTATCTCTTGCAACAGGAGAATATGGAGATGCTGCCAACATCATGTTCTTGCTAGACCTTGGCGAAAGGCTAGAAGAATATACCCTAAAGAAATCTCAAGATGACCTAGCCCATTCCTTGGCCCTTAATATAGACAAGGTATTTGTTCAAGAGAATGGCCAAAAGATATTAAAAGCTCTAAAAGATGTAGAAATTGGAGATTTAGTAGAGGTTGAGATGGGATCAACCATACCAGTTGATGGGGAGGTTGTAGAAGGTCTTGCCATGGTAAATGAAGCATCATTTACAGGAGAAAGTGAAGCTGTTAAGAAAAACAAGGGATCGGTAGTCTTTGCAGGTACAGCCCTTGAAGAAGGTAATATTCTTATAAAAGTTTCCAAAAAATATGACGATTCAAGACTAAGCCACATCATAAACCTGATTTCAGAAAGTGAGAGAAATAAGTCCTTATCACAAAAAAAGGCAGAAAATATGGCAGATTCCCTAGTTAAATACTCCTTCATAGGAGCAGGTTTAACCTACCTACTTACTAGGAATTTCACCAAGGCCAAGTCATTTTTAATGGTAGACTTTTCTTGCGCCCTAAAACTAACTATTCCAATAGCTGTCATGAAGGCAATTAGCCAATCATCCGACATGGATGTAATTGTAAAGGGCGGTAAGTTTTTAGAAAATCTTTCAAAGGCTGATACCATAGTCTTTGATAAGACAGGAACCCTAACTAAGTCTGAGCCAAAGCTTGCAAAGGTCATTGCCCTAACAGATATAAGCGAAGATGAGTGCCTAAGGATTGCCGCTTGTCTTGAAGAGCACTTCCCACATTCCATAGCCAACGCTGTAGTAAAGGCAGCTAAGGATAAGGACCTTCACCACGAAGAGATGCACTCAAAACCAGAATATATAGTAGCCCACGGTATAAGGTCATATATAGTCGACAAGCCAGCCCTAATAGGGTCAGAGCACTTTGTCCTAGAAGATGAGGGAATAGAAATATCTGACCAAACTAGAGCTATGATAGAGGACCTTAAGGAACACTATTCACTTCTTTACCTAGCCTTCTCAGGCAGGTTAATTGCAGTTTTATGCATAGAAGATCCAATAAGAGAAGATGCAAAAGATGTCATAAAAGAGCTTAGAAAACTAGGCTTTAATGAGATAGCTATGCTAACAGGCGATGCAGAAAACGCAGCAAGATCAGTAGCAGAAAAGCTAGGCCTAGACCATTACCAATCACAAGTCTTGCCAGAAGATAAGCAAGCCTATGTCAAAAAGAAAAAGGCAGAAGGCAGGACAGTAATAATGATAGGCGATGGAATAAATGACTCAGTAGCCCTATCTGCAGCAGATGTAGGTATAGCCATGCACCAAGGAGCAGATATCGCCAAGGAAATCTCAGACATATCCATAGGCACAGATAGCCTCTACGGCCTAATAGATGCTATAAAACTAGCCAAAGCCATGGACCAAAGGATAAAAGATGATTACAAAAAAATCGTAGGCATAAACTCAAGCCTAATAGCCCTAGGAGTCCTAGGATATCTCACAAACACAACATCATCCCTAATCCACAACCTATCCACAGTCATGATAGGTGGTCAAAATATGAAAGATTATAGAATTTAAAGCTTGCCCATCAGGGCAAGTTTTTTTATGAAAGCTATTTATATTCATACAATCACTATAAAATAGCTCTTTTCAAGACTTTTTACTAATAATTATCAAAAATTACAAATAAAAATTTGACAAAAATTATATCCTGTTGTATTATCTAACTAACAAATAAATGTGATTACAGAAAGACAGTTTATATGAATTATTTTAGAGAAGAGACGCTTGGTGAAAGTCTTATAAGGATTATCTACTTATTCCCTCTGTATGCAGAATAGCCGAAATAAGTAAGCTATTACGGAAGCTACCGTTATCAGAAGCAAGAAGTTGATAGACTTCTGTTAAGGTAATCTTTTAGATTATAAACTTAGGTGGTACCACGAATTTACACTCGTCCTATATGGACGGGTTTTTTTATTGGCAAAACCTTAATCTATCAAATAAATTTTAGGAGAAGAAAATGAAAAACCTACTTAAAAAAATCACAAGCCTAGCCCTTGGAGCAATCTTACTTGCTTCTTGTGGAGCAAAGTCAAATGAAGAAGGAAAAACAGATGCAAAAAGCGGAGAAAAGCTTACAATTGGAATAGTCCAAATAGCTGACCATCCATCCCTAGATGCTGCAAGAGAAGGCTTTATAGAAAAGCTAGATGAGGCAGGTCTTGCTTATGAACTTGTAGACCACAGGGCAAATGGTGATTTGGCCCTCATTCCTCAATTTGCGTCAGATTTAAAAAACAAAAAGGCAGACTTAATCTACACCATAGGCACACCAGCAGCCCAGGGAGTTGCCAATGCCATTACTGACCTACCAATCCTATTTTCAGCTGTTACAGACCCGGTAGGAGCTGGTCTTGTAGATGAAAATACCAAGGTTGGGGCAAATATTACAGGTGTCAGCGATTATGTAGAGCCAGGCAAGCTCATAGATGATTTCTTAAAATTATATCCAGATACAAAGACCTTTGGTACAATCTATAACACCAACGAGCAAAACTCTGTAGTTCAAATAGAAGCCTTAGAGAAGGCCCTAGATGAAAGAGGGCTAAAGATTGAAAAACAAGGGGTTTCAACTATAAATGATATCCCACAAGCCATCTCATCTCTAAAATCTAAGATCGATGCCATGTTTACAGTTACAGACAATGTAGTTGTAAATGCTATGCCAGTCCTATCTGAAAATTTAAACAAGGACAAAATCCCATCCATTGCCTGCGATGAGGGGTCAGTAGAAAATGGAGCCCTAATTTCAGAAGGAGTTAATTATAAGGACTGTGGCAAGAAGGTCGGTGAAATGGCTGTTGCTATCCTAAAGGATGGAAAAGCTATCAAAGATATCCCTTACCAAGATGCCGAAAGCCTAAAAACTTTAGTAAATAAAAAGACAGCAGAGATCCTAGGACTTGACTTAAATAATGAAGTTCTAAAGGATGCAGAATATATTGAAAAATAAGAAAGAGAGAAAAAATGACAGGACTATTAGGGTCCTTGGCCACATCAACAGAGATTGGATTAATCTTTGGAATCTTGGCCATGGGCTACATGCTATCATACAAAATATTAGAATATTACGACCTATCCCTTGAAGGATCCTACCCAATGGGAGCCTTCCTCACAGCGGTAATAATTGCAAAAGGCTTAAATCCCTATCTCGGCTTAGTCTTATCAAGCATAGGCGGGGGCTTGGCAGGATTTTTGACCTATATCTTATACAAAAAAGTCAAAGTCCAACCCCTCCTAACAGGTATCCTTACCCTAACCATCCTCTATTCCCTAAATTTGAGGATAGGCGGGGCAAGCAACATTCCAATTGCCCAATATCCATCTATTTTTGGAAATCTTCCTAAATGGACAGTCCTTCTAGGCCTTGTACTTATAATAAAACTTGGTCTAGACTACTTCCTAAGAAGCGAGCAGGGCTATCTCTTAAAGGTAACAGGCAATAATAGAAAGCTAGTAAAATCCCTAGGCAAGGACCCAGATACCTATATCGCCCTCGGCCTAATCTTATCCAACGCCCTCATAGGACTTTCTGGAGGACTTATGGCAAATTACCAAGGCTTTGCAGACATAGGCATGGGCACAGCCATGATTGTAACAGGAATCGCTTCAATAATAATCGGCGATACACTTGGCAAGAATTCATCAAAACTTAGGGACACCACCAAGGCAATCATAGGTGCCATAATTTATAGGATAATATCAGGAATTGCAATCTACCTAGGCCTAAACCCAAACGACCTAAAGCTAATCACAGCCCTAATTGTCATAGCCTTCATAGCTTATAATAACTACCTAGCAGGGGCTAAGCATAGAAAGTTGGTAAAAAATGTTGGAAATTAGAAATATTTCAAAGACCTTTAACCCAGGTACAGAAGAAGAAAATACCATATTCAAAGACTTCTCCCTTAAGGTAGAAGAAGGGATAGCCACAACAATAATAGGCCCAAATGGCTGTGGCAAGTCTACCCTCATGAGGATAATCTCTGGGGCCCTTGCTGTAGATAGGGGGTCAATTCTAATAGACGGGGAAGATGTAACAGGCCTTAGCGAGGAAAAAAGAGCAGCCTACATCGGTAAGGTAAGCCAAGATCCCAAAGATGGGGTGGCGACAAACCTAGATATTTACGAAAATATGGCCCTATCCCTCAAAAAATTAGGCAAATTCACCCTCAAATCCCTAAATAAAAACGCTGATGAAAAAGAAATTATAGCAAGGCTAAAATCTCTAAACCTAGGCCTTGAAGATAAGCTTCGCACTAAGACTGGACTCTTATCAGGAGGCCAAAGGCAATCCCTAGCCCTCCTTATGGCTACAAATATCAGGCCTAAACTCCTCCTTTTGGATGAACACACAGCAGCCCTTGACCCAAAGACAAGTAGAAATGTCATGGATAAGACCAGGAGCCTAATCGACACAGAAAAAATCACAACCCTATTAATCTCCCACAATCTAAGAGATGTAGTAAGATATTCCGATAGGATAATTATGCTAAATAAGGGACAAATCGCCCTAGATGTGAGGGCCAAAGATATAACAGAAGATGAACTTATAAGGTCATATAAGGAAATTCTTGGAGAAAATAATTAGAAAAACTGGCTAAGCCCTTAATCATTTTGATTAGAGCCTAGCCAGTTTCTATATAAAGGGGTAAACAATTTATCTTATAAAAATAAGTTAAGTCTTGAAATAAAAGGAGGGTTCAAGTTATTTACCTATTTTTTTGAAATTTTCTTATATAGAGCAAATATCGCCATTCCCAAAATTGCATTTACTACTATAGCGCCACCTGGCTTGATATCAAAATGGTAAGACATGATTATTCCCACCATCATGTAAATTACACCAAGTATAGTAGTTATGAAAAATGTCTGCTTGTAGGACTTAGCAACTATAAGGGCTGTAGCCACAGGGAGCACTATCAGGCTTGTAACCATCAAAGCTCCAATTATCTTAACAGATAAGGCGATTGTTATAGCTGCAAGTAGGGTAAAGACAGCATCAAGGGCTTGAACTTTTACTCCAGAAAGCCTTGCAGTATTTGGATCTATAGCTATAGCCAAAAGGGCTGAATATCTGCTAACAGAAAGAATTATAACGAAGATAAATACTAGAGAAGTATTTATAATATCAGCACTTGTAACCGATGAAATCGAACCAAAAAGATAGGATTCAAAGGAATTTCCGCCTGGTGCAAAATCTGAAAGAATTGCCGCTATACCAAGGCCTGTTGACATTATTACAGCTGTTGCCATATCTCCATATTGGGGGAATTTCTTTCTAATTAATTCAATTAGGAAGGCTGCCAACACACAAATAATAGCAGATCCTAGGAGTGGATCAAAACCAAGAATTAAACCCATACCAACTCCAGCAAGGGCGGTATGTGATAGGGCATCGCCTATCATAGAAGTCTTCCTATTGACCATGACAATTCCTATAATAGGAATCATAATTGAAAGGAGGAAGCCCAAAAATAAAGCTTTTCTCATAAAGGCAAATTCTAACATTCTACTAGCCTCCCTTCTGACATTTCATATTTTTTCATATTCAACTTAAGACTTTCCATTTCCTTTAATTCATGAGTAACCATAACTATAGTAATTGAAAATTTTTCTGAAAGTATGTCTATAGTTTCAAAGAAATTCGCCTTACTTTCCTTATCAACCCCGGCTGTAGGTTCGTCTAGAATTAGGATTTGGGGATTATTAATCATTGCCTTGGCGATCATAGCTCTTTGAGCAAGACCGCCAGACAATTCATTAACTGGTGTGTTTATATAATCTTCCATACCCATCTTAATAAGGATATCTCTAGCCTTTTGGTAATGGGATTTTTTGGGGATTTTAATAAAGCCAAAATCCTCATAGAGGTTTAAAGATACAAGCTCTAAACAAGTTATAGGAAAGGATATTTTGTTGACTATATTTATTTGGGGAACATAACCAATATCCTTGTATGACTTATAATCTTCGATATTTTTTCCCAAAATTTTAATACTTCCTGTATCTTTCTTTAATTCTCCCAACATTAATTTTATTAAAGTTGACTTACCGCTACCATTGCCACCAAGTATAAGTGCCAAATCTCCCATTTCCAGATTAAAATCACAAGATTTTATGACGGGAATTTTATTATAGGCAAAGGTAAGATTTTTTATTTCTATCGCTTTCATTTTTCCTCCTCGACCATAGAATTGTAGAGATTTTCTAGGTTCATACGCATCAAATCAATGTAATTTTGATCCTTTTCCTTTTGTTCCTTGCTTAAATATTCCATAGAGGCAAGGGGAGAAACCTTACCGCCAATTTCTTCTGCAAGGGCTTTTGCCTGTTTAGGATTTTGTCCATATTCATAAAAGACTGTTGAGATGTGGTGATAATCAGAAAAATCAATTGCCTTTTTTATTGTCTTAAGACTTGGGCTTTCAATACTAGTTAGACCTTGGAGAGGGTACTGGGTTAAGTCAAAGTCTCTAGCTATATAGGCGTAAGCATAGTGGAGGGTTAGGAAATTTTTCCTTGCCTTATCAAGCTTAGAGAACTTCTCTTTATATTCTGCATCTATATCTGTCAACTGATCTACGTATTTTAATTTGTTTTTTCTGTAAAGTCTTTCATTTTCTGGATATTTTTCTACTAGCTTTTCCTGGATTGCATTTAGGTATCTCTTGGCATTTACAATAGATAGCCAAGAATGGGGATCATAGGTAATCTTATCAAAACCTGATGAGGATCCTTCCATAAGGGATTCTTCCTTGCCTTCATCTTTTAGGATTCTGCCCTTGCCATCCATGAGATTATATGGCAGCAAATCTTCACTAATCCTATCTGAAATGAAAATCCACTTGCCTCCTTCAGGGAAGTTGAAAAATACTTCGCCAGATTCATGACCCATTTCAATTCCATAAACCTTGCCTTCCTCTACATCATTGGTAGATTTTTGTGGGACAAGTTCACCTTTTTGGCTCATAATTTCCTTAGCCTTCTTGACTAAGTCTTTTTGATTAAGGCCCTCATCTTTAATAAAAGCAACTCTCATCACATCTTCATGAGTATGACCGAAGTCGATTTTATTTTTGCCAGCTTCTACTTCAATTCTTGATAAGTATTGAAAATCACCGATTGCTGCAGCACCCTTATAGGTAATAAGGTCCACAGAATCTGAAAGCTTAAGGATATCAAGATTTGGAAGATTTTCCCTAACAGTATCAAGCCAAGGCTCCATATTTGCCCCATTTACAACTAATAAATCACATGAGGCTAGTTTTTTCATATCCTTTGGACTAGGTTCCCAAATATGGGGATCCTTATCCAAAGGCATAAAGCTTTTAACATTGATAGTATCTCCACCAATCATCTTCGTAAGGTCATTTACCGGATAAAAGGAAGTGTAAACTAAAGGGGAATCACCTGTTTTTTTAACATCCTTAGAACATCCGCTGACAAGTATTAAGACAAGGAGCGAAAATACTATTGAAAAATTCTTCTTAATTCTACTAAGATCGAGGGATAGTATCCTATTCAGTAATTTCATCTATAATTTGTTGGTCTGTTGAAGTAGGTTTTACAAATGTTGGGTACCAGCCTTCTTCCTTAAGTAGGCTATCCTTATCATCACCATATCTCATATGGAAGTGGGTTAGAGTTTCTTCACCGTGGATAGGCATCATCATAAGAACCTTGTAAGGAGCATCTTCGCTTGTAGCTTCAAATATATCCCATTCAAGTTTGTGTCCACCGTGCTCTACTTCTACTTTTTCTTTGTATTTGTAATCTGCTTCACCTATTACCTCGCCCTTAGCTTCAGGGAATTCTTTTAGGAATTTAACATGGTCGCCAGAAATTTCAAGACCGCCAAAGTCACATTTTCTCTTCTTAAGATAAGCTTCCTTAGCTGATGCTTCATCAGTATTTTCTTTTTCTGCTAAAGTCTTGTAAGCTTCTTGGATTTCAGGTTTTTCTAGATATCCGCCCATGCCGTTCCATTGGCCTTCCCAATCAGCCATGCTTACTTCTTCAGCAGGCTTTTCAGCTTCTTTAGCTTCTTCAGCTGGTTTTTCTTCTTTAGCTGTTTCTTCAACCTTTGTTTCAGCCTTAGTATCTTCTTTGGTTTTTGTATCAGCTGCATCTTTTTGGCAAGCAGAAAGAACAAGTCCTAATGAAAGTAGGGCTGCAATAGTGTATTTATTTTTGTATTTCATAGTTTCACCTCATAAATTTTTATTAATTGTTAATCGATTAACTGACATTGATAATAATAACACTTATCACCCGAAAAGTCAAGAGTGATTTGCATTATTAGTTAAAATTAATATTTTAACAAAGAATATTAATGCAAAAAGACCTTTAGAATCTTGTAAATAAGCTATATAGCCTAAGTTAGAATAAAAATCATGTCAGATCTTAAACTTTCTTAAGTTTAGAAAATATATTTAAATATAGTAATAGTTTATATAATAATAAGTATGAAAATCTTCTTATTGATAATTAAATACTAAATAATTATTAGAATATCACTGAATAAATTTATAGGCAAGCTAGGATAATAATTTATTTAGGAGGAAGTTAAATTATGAAAAAGATAAAAATAGATTTGATAGTTAGAAAAATTATTATTTTTATATTTTACTATCTTATCTAGATTTATTAAAAGTGGTGATATATTTTTGTTGAAATTAATGTATTTGATTATTCTAGTTGCAGGTGGAAATTATTTTTTGAGAAAATCACAGATAAACACAAGGCTACTACTATGCAAAACAAAGTAGAGAATTTTATTTGATATTAACTTATTAAGATAAATTTAGTAAGTTAGGTCTTATAATTATTTTGGAGGCAAATATATGAAAAAAGATAAATTAAAAATTATAAAAGATAAATTGTACTTCTTTTCCATCTTTGCTATTCTTTCTTTACAATTATCAAAAACTCACAATTTCCTTAAAAAATTAATATATTCCATACTATTTGTGGCGAGCGGATTTTATTTATTTAGCAAAGGTGATGAGAATTAGTAAAACTTAGCTAGTCTTCATGATAAAATAGTAAGAATCAAAAAAGACAGAATTCTTAATGAACCTGTCTTTTCTATCTCTAAATTTATTTTCTCATTAGGTAGTTGAAAGCACCAAGGGCTGCTGTTGCGCCAGATCCTGCTGCTATTACTATTTGTTTGAAGAGTTCTTCTGTAACATCTCCTGCTGCATAGATGCCTTCTACATTTGTAGACCCATCTGCAGATGTGATGATTTCTCCTCTTTGGCTTAGGCTTACTTCAGTTTTTTCTAGCCATTCTGTATTTGGTACAAGGCCTACTTGGATAAAGCAGCCAGCTATATCAAGTTTGTGGTCTTTGCCAGAAATCCTGTCAGTATATTCTAGGCTTTCTAGCCTGTTAGAACCGTAGAGGCCTGTGGTTTGGGCATTGGTTATGATTTCTACATTTGAAAGGGATTTGACCTTCTTTTGTAGGACGTCATCAGCCTTTAATTCTGGCAAGAACTCAAGGACTGTTACATGGTTAACCATGCCTGCTAGGTCGATTGCAGCCTCAATTCCTGAGTTACCTCCGCCAATTACTGCTACATTCTTGCCCTTAAAAAGTGGGCCGTCGCAGTGGGTACAATAGGCTACACCCTTGTTTCTAAATTCAGTCTCTCCAGGAATGCCGATTAGTCTCCACCTAGCTCCTGTGGCAATTATTGCAGTTTTTGATTCAAGCTTAGCACCATTATCTAGGCTGATTTCTATATTAGAATCTTTCTTTTCAATATTTTCTGCAAGAGCGCCTGTCATTATCTCAACATCTAAAGCCTTAACCTGCTCTTTCATTTGATTCATAAATTCAGGGCCTTCTGTATATTTAAAGCCTGGGATATTTTCTATAGAAAGAGTTTCATTGACTTGG
This sequence comes from Anaerococcus sp. NML200574, assembly GCF_026131665.1. Lineage (NCBI taxonomy): Bacteria > Bacillati > Bacillota > Tissierellia > Tissierellales > Peptoniphilaceae > Anaerococcus > Anaerococcus sp. NML200574. Next base: position 16,489 of record NZ_JAMXSM010000025.1, read on the forward strand.
CCACCAAATTCGCTGGCAATTATTCCTGTCTTGATTCCTTTTCTGGCTGCATAGATAGCTGCAGTTGCTGCTGCTGGACCGCCACCTACTATTAGGACATCAAAAAGTCCCTTATCAGAAAAGTGGTCAGCGTCTATCTTTGAGCCTAGCTTATCAAGGATTGTCTCGATTGATTGTTTGCCGCCCTCAAAGAAGTCCCCATCCTTAAAGATGGCAGGAACTGCAAGGACATCACGACCTTCTGCTAGGTCTTGGAACATAGATCCTTCAATCATGGTGTGATTTATAGAAGGATTTAGGATGGCCATGATATTTAGGCCTTGGACAACATCTGGACAATTGTGGCAAGAAAGAGATACAATTGTTTCAAAATTGCATCCGTCTAGGGCCTTAATCCTAGCCTTTATGCTTTCATCAACCTTTGGCTCTATTCCTCCAACTTGTAAAAGGGCAAGGGCAAAGGAAGCAAATTCGTGGCCTAGTGGAAGGCCTGCAAAGACTATATTACCGTGGTCAAATTCACCCTTAAGGTCAAAGGATGGATTGTAGGTGAGGTCTTTTTCCTCAACCTTTATCTTTGATGAAAGGCTTGCTACATCGTCTATAAATTCCTTAACTTTTTTGGAATTTTCGCTATTATCAACAGAAAGCCCAATAGTGACCTCCCCTTTGAGGAGGTCAAGGTATTGGGCTAACTGGGTCTTTAGATTATTATCTAACATTATTAGATTTTACCTACTAGGTCAAGTCCTGGTGTAAGGGTTGCACTTTCTTCTGATTCCCATTTAGCTGGGCAAGCTTCGCCTGGGTGAGCTGCTATATATTTTCCAGCCTTAACCTTGTTAATATTTACATTAGCCTTTCTACCTATTCCATCAGCGTTGATTTCAACAGTTTGGATAACATTTTCTGGGTCAAGAACAAGGGTAGCTCTGTGAGCCTTGCCTGAATCATCAAGTAGGTCTAAAGCTCTTGTTAATTCCTTGTTAGAATCACCAATCATTGTGTATTCAATCTTGCTAATAGCATCACTATTATCATGCCAAGCCTTGTGAACAAAGTGTGTATCAACAGATACTGAGTAAACCTCAGCACCAAGCTCTTTAAGCTCTGCGTATGATTCTTGCATATCTTCAAGCTCTGTAGGACATACAAATGTAAAATCAGCTGGATAGAAGATAAGAACAGTCCAAGAACCCTTTAGGTCTTCATCTGTCACCCTTATAAATTCTTCCTTAGCTGGATTGTATGCGTCAAGTTCAAATTGTGGTAAAGTTTTTCCGATTAAAGCCATAATTTTCTCCTTTTTATTTATATTCTATAATAATAATTATAATCATTCTAATTTAAAAAGTCAAGGGAAAGAGTTTTTATAAAAATAAACATAAAAAAAGCCTTCGCCTAAGGCGAAAGCTAAAATTATGCTCTTTTCTTCTTGGTATTTAAAATTAAAGACCCTGATAAAACTAAAATCATACCGATAGCAAGATTTGTAGTAAAAGTCTCTCCTAAGATTATAACTGATAGGACAGATCCAAAAAGTGGGACAAAGAGCTTGTAAATTCCAAATTCTCCTGCTGAGTGGTTCATAAGGACTATTGTCCAAATGCTAAAGGCGGTAGCTGAAATAAAGGCAGCATATAAAAGTAAGATGGCAGCCTTGGCTGTAAAGACCAGACTTCCTTCCTTAAGTATGGATCCTGTGATTATAAGGATGGTAGACCCAATCAAAAATTGAACCCCTGTCATAATATAGGCGTTTTGGCCCTGGCCATATTTTCTAACAAGGACTGTACATAGGGCATTGATGGTGGTAGATACAAGTATCAAACCCTCACCAGTTAGTCTTAAGGGACTATCACCTGCTTCCTTGCCCATATTTGTGACAATAATACCGGCAGTACCCATGATAAGGGCAATGATAATTCTCTTGTCAATCTTATCACCTGGAAGTAGGAAAAATGAGATGATAACCACTATAAAGGAATTTGCTGACTGGATAATAGATGACTTAACACCCGCGGTATTTGATAGGCCTATATAGTAGCACATATATTGGATAAAGGTCTGGATAAGACCCAAAATTATAATGAATTTCCAGTTAATCTGACTCTTGTCTACTTCATCTTTATTAAAAATCTTAAAATATATAAGGGTAATAATCCCTGCCATAAAAAACCTAATTCCCGCTATAAGAATCTTAAGACCAGTATCAGTACTTGCCACAGCAAGCTCTATATAGGTAGTCTTAATAGTAGGAATAGCCGATCCCCAAAGGAACATGGCAAAGATAGAAAATATAATAGCTGTTTTCTTATTTTTTAACAAATTCTCCTCCTGAAATTAATAACTTACTATTTAACTTTACCAAATAAAGAGAATATAGCAAAAATTAACTAATTTTAAAGGGGTATGAAATATCTTAGTCGCAAAGCTTCTTCGACATGACAGAGAACAAGCCAGTCCGGCTCATGAGGACCATTGTTCTTTATATAGGGTTTCGTTGATACATCGTTTACAGGTGATTATTTGGATTATCATGAATATAATAGCTAATAATTAAAAGATATGAAATAAGCTGTATGCCTGACAATGCGACTCATAAAAATCAATGCTCCTATTCGTCGCATCAATTTTTATTCGCTGCATAAGGTTCTTCATCAATCTTTTCTTCGTGCTTTGCACTCGAAAATATTGTGAAGACCGCAAAAATATTGCTTACAATATTTTTGCTACCATTAAAAACATTACGTTCCTTAGCAATCTCTTTCGTCTGTTGCATATAAATAGAGCCATTAGCTAAATACTAATGGCTCTGATGGTTGAAATCATTATGTAGATTTCATGAGTTAAACAGCGAAAGTTTCTTAACCTTCTTATTTAGTATAGCAGCAAATAGCTTATTTGTAAAGCTTTTTGCACTTATTTTTGAATAAGTCCTTTTTCTTTAATAAAATTTAATTTTCTAGGGTATATATTATAAGGATGGGAGATAAGATGAAAATATTAATTGGAATTGATTCTATAAAAACTTTTGAAAATTCCGTTGAAATCGGAAATGTTTTTAAAAATAGTATGAATGAAGATGTGACTGTCATGCCCTTTTTGGATGGGGGTGATGGGACTGTTGAAGCTATGCAGGCTGTGATTAAGGGGAAATATAAATATGTCAATGTACATAATCCCCTAAATGATGTGATCACCGCCAGATACATACTTAAGGATGATTTGGCTGTTATGGAGATGGCTGAATCTTCTGGAATTAGGCTTCTTTATAAGGAAGACCTTAGGGTTATGGAGTCTTCTTCTCTTGGTTTTGGGGAGATGATTCTTGATGGCCTTGATAATGGGGCCAAGTCCTTTTATATAGGTATCGGAGATACCGCTACTAACGATTTGGGTATGGGTATGCTCTATGCCTTGGGGGCGAGATTTTACGATTTGGATGACAATGACCTTAACCCTATTGCAGAAAATATGGAAAGAGTGGCTAGGGCTGATATTTCTGGCCTTGATAGGAGGCTTAAAGATGTTAAGATTGTCATAGCGACCTCTACCTTTAAGACTCTTTTTGGTAAGAATTCTTTCCTTGAGGATAGGGTCTACAGAAAGGGCGCTAGCGACCTTGATACGGCTAGGCTTTTTAAGGGGTCTAAGAATTTTAAGAGGATTATCGAAGATGAACTTGGTACAGGCTCTGTCGATATGCCAGGTCTTGGTTCTGGTGGTGGAGTGGCTTGGGCCCTTTATCTCTTCTTTAAGGCCAAGATTACTAAGTCTATGGACTTTATGATGAAGACCCTTGATTTTGAAAAGCTAATAAGGGATAAGGATGTCCTTATTTTAGGTGAGAATGTCGAGCAATTTGGGGCCTATTCATCTCAAAACGTGGCCAAACTTGCCAAAAGATACAATAAAGACCTTGAAATTATCTTCCTTGAAGACTCTACTAATAAGAGGGTTGAGGATAAGGGAGATTTTGATAAGATTATTTCCTATGAGCTTAGGGATACTTTTGATAGGCAGGATATGTATAAGGAAATAGGCTTTCTTGCCAAAAGGGTTGAGTCCTTACTTTAATTGAGAGGATAAGAGGTATAATTATCTTATGAATATTAATTTAGAAAGACTTAGCCAAGCTAAGGTCACATCGGCTTTGATGATTATTAATGTGATTGTCTTTGTTCTGATGAGTCTTAGTGGTGGTAGTGAAAGTATTGAAAATTTGATAAGATTTGGTGCAAATTCCAAGATTCTCGTAGGAGAAGGGGATTGGTGGAGGCTTTTTACGGCTTCTTTTATCCACATAGGATTTTTTCATATTATGTTTAATATGTATTTCCTTTACAATATCGGTCCTATATTTGAAAGGCTATATGGATCTGTTGGATTTCTTATAATCTACCTAGTCTGCGGGATTTTTGGCAACCTTGTTTCCTATGCCTTTGGGGATGTCTATACGGTATCTGCTGGGGCATCTACTAGCCTTTATGGGCTTTTGGGTATAGCTATCGGCATGATGGTTGTCTATAGGGATGATGCCATCCTCCATAGTTTTGGGGCAAGCTTTGTGTCAATAGTTGTAATTAACGTGATTTATTCCTTCCTTATGCCTGGAGTGGGCGTTCTTGGCCACTTGGGCGGTTTTGTGGGAGGATTTATCCTTGCCAATGCCTTGCCAGTTGTTGGAAGGGACTTATCTATTCCTAGACAAGTTGTGGCAGGTCTAGCGACCCTAGCCTTGGCCTTTATCCTAATAAGGATAGGTAATAAGTCGCTTTTAGGAGTGTAATATGAAGAAAATATTGATTTTGGGCATTCTTTTGACTTTGACATCTTGTGGTTTTGAGTCAAAGGCGGAATTTGAAGCCAAAAACACTCCTAAAAAATCTGAAGAGATTGAATTTCCAGAGATAAAATACCTGCCATCTACAAATTCAGGGTCATCCAGCCTTGATTTTGAAGAAACTTATGGCAGGGGAAAGATGGGAGATGCAGTAGCTATAGAAGATGCTATGGGTTTTTTGAAGGATTTTGGCCTAGGGGATAATTACCTAGGCATATCCGTTCTTGAGTCATCATATTCACCAGACTCTTTTTCTGCTGTTTTATCTTTTGAGAAAAACGATCAATTGGTAGAAAAGGAATATGGACCGGTCATAAGCCCTGACGGAATATTCTCTAAGGTGTCATTTGATGTAATAGAATCTGACTCCGGCCCTATGCTACTTGCTAGCCAGGTCGTGATAAATGAGGATTCTACATCTTCGGCATATTTTTTATACAATAAATATATGTCGCTGATAGATTCCTTTAAATTCGAAAACTCAAAAGCAGACCCTGCAACCAAGGTTTATAGACTAGGAGATTTGCTGGAAAATAGGGATGCTTCTACAAATGACCTTAAAAGTCTTATAAAAAATAGGCTAGAGGCAGAAGATGATTATTTGGGAGAAATCCTAACAGCCTATAATATAAAATACAAAAAAATAAAGGCGAGCCTAGATGGTGATGAGATTTCTGTAGGAAATATGCCAAGCGACCCTAAAAATAAGATATTAACTGTAAAATATGAAGATGAAAAAGGTAAAATATTAAATATAAAATAGGAGGATATTTAATGCAAAGAAACGAAATAGAAGAAAGATTAAAATGGGATACTTCATCCATTTATGAAAATGATGAAGATTTCTATAAAGATATTGAAGAAATAAAGGCTCTTGTAGAAAAGCTTACATCCTACAAGGGAAAAATCACATCAAGCCTAGAAAATTTCAAGGCCTACCTCAAACTAGACGAAGAATTTTCTAGAAAGATGGAAAAGGCCTATGTATTTTCATCCCTAAAATCAGATGAGGATACCAGGGTAACCAAATACCAAGAGATGAGCCAAGTAGCTCAAAATACATGGGTAGGAGCATCAAGTGCCCTTTCTTTCGTACAACCAGAGCTATTATCAACTGATAAAAAAGTTATAGATGAATACCTAGAAGATAGTGAAATTTCATACCTAAAACACTATTTTGACGATATTTTCAGAAACAAAGACCATGTCCTAGATGAAAATGGGGAAACAATCTTAGCAGCCTTCGGCAAACTAAAGAATAACCCACAAAACACCTACATGATCTTTAATAACGCCGACCTATCCTTCCCAAGCGTAGAAAAGGATGGCGAAGAGATTAGATTATCTGATGCTAACTTCGTAACCCTCCAAGAAGACCCAGACAGGGACTTTAGACGTGAGGTTTATGAGAAATATTACAAAACATACAGACAATACTCAAACACTCTAGCATCAACCTTAGACGGTGAATTTACAGCTCATAACGTAGAAGCAAAATTAAGAAAATTCTCATCAGCAAGAGAAATGTCACTTTTCAAAAACAATCTTCCAGAAGAAATCTACGACAACCTCCTAGAAGTAGTTCATGAAAATAGTGACATTCACAGAGACTACACAACTTTAAGAAAAGAATACCTCGGTGTAGATGACCTAGGCTTCCACGATATCTATGTGCCACTAGTAGAAGACTATGACAGAAAAATCGAATTTGATGAAGCAAAAGAAATAGTCCTAGCAGCCATAGCACCACTTGGTGAAGAATATGTAAAGGTAGCAAGAGAAGGTTTTGAATCAAGATGGTTTGATGTTATGCCAAACGAAGGCAAGAGATCTGGTGCCTATTCATCAGGATCCTATGACACCCAACCATTTATATTACTAAACCACACCAACACCATAAATGATGTATTTACAGTAGTTCACGAGCTGGGCCACTCCATGCACTCCTACTACACAAGATCCACCCAACCATACCAATATGGTTCATATTCAATCTTTTTAGCAGAAATAGCATCCACAACCAACGAGCTTCTACTCCTTGACTACATGCTAAAACATAGCCAAAGTGAAGAAGAAACAAAATATCTCCTAAACTACTTTGTAAACCAATTCAAATCAACAGTATTTAGACAAACAATGTTTGCAGAATTTGAACACAAGGTAAACAAACTAGTAGAAGCAGGAGAACCAATCCCAGCAGAAAGACTACACGCAATCTACAAAGAGCTAAACGAAGAATTATTCGGCAAAGACATAGAAGTAGATGACTATATAGCAGCAGAATGGGCAAGAATACCACACTTCTATATGTTCTACTATGTATTCCAATACGCAACAGGCTTCATGAGCGCAGTAGCCCTAAGCCAAAAAATCCTACACGGCACAGACGAAGATAGGACAGCCTACCTAAACTACCTAAAAGCAGGCGAAAGCGAATATCCACTAGAAGTCCTCAAAAAAGCAGGAGTCGACATGACAAACAAAGAAGCCATGCAAGCTGCAATGGATGTAGCAAGAGATGCTATGAAGGACTTAAGAGAAGCAATTTTATAAGAAAAAAATACCCTCCTTGCCAAGCATGACCTGAACCCGTAAACACGGAATAATTTAATAATATTTTAAGCGGAATGTAATCTGTACATAACAGGGGACATTCCGTTTAATTTTGTTTTAATCCTATCTTCATTGTACCATTTAATATATTTTCCAATCTCATTTATCAAATTGTCATAACTTTTAAAATCCTCACCATAAAACATTTCTTGTTTTAGTATACCAAAGAAGTTCTCCATAGGAGAATTATCTAAGCAATTCCCCTTTCTTGACATACTTTGCTTAATATTCATTTTTTCTAGTTTTTTAGTCCAAGAACTGTGTTGATAATGGAATCCTTGGTCTGAGTGTATCATTAGTTTATTTTTATTTTTTGTATTCTGTAAAGCCTTATTTAGCATTGTATTTGTTAATTCTAGTGTTGGGTGGTAACTTAAGGTATAGCTTATTATTTCACTGTTATATATGTCTAATATTGGCGATAGATAAAGTTTCTTTTCTTGACCTTTTATTCTAAATTCTGTTACATCTGTTAGCCATAATTGATTTGGTTTATTTGCTTTAAATTGTCTATTTACAGCATTGTCTGCTACTTTTCCTATTTGTCCCTTGTATGATGAGTATTTTCTTGATCTGGTTTTAAATTTAGTACATAGCAAGGACTCTTCTCTCATTATTCTTAAAACTCTTTTATGGTTGATATTAAAACCTTTATTTTTTAATACCATAGTTACTCTTCTGTAGCCATATCTACCTTTTGATTCATCTACTATGGTTTTAATTTCATTTTTAACTTCTTTGTCTTTATATGTTGGATTTTCTAGTTTTATCTTCCATTCGTAATATGATGTTTTTGGCAATTTGGCTATTTCTAACCATTCACTTATCTTACTTTTTGGATATTCTTTTAGAAGTTTGAGGATTATCTTTGTCTTTTCCTTGCTTCTGCTTCCTCTTCCAGGAGCAAGGCTTGTAGCTTTTTTTCATAAATTATCTTCATTTTGAGAAGTCTATTTTCTTCTCTAAGTCTTATTAATTCTTCCCTTTCAGTTTCGTTTATTGGAGTGTTTAGTTTAGACTTTTTATTTGATTTGGTCATATTTTTTCTAGGCCTTCCTCTGTTATCTTCTAGCCCAGATAGACCACGTTCTTGATAAGCTCTCTCCCATCTGTACACCATAGATCCATTTACAAGATTGAAATGCTCTGCAGTCTCTCTAAGCGAAGTATTATTGATTTGCCTATATTGTATTACAGATAGTCTGAATTCACTAGTGTAATTATTGTTTTTTAACTTTTTAGATAAGTTATCAAATCCCCCTGACTTGTATTTGTTTATCCATTCTCTTAAGGTATCTCCTGGAATATCATATTTTTTAGCTATTGATTTATATCCACCAAGTTTACCTGATAAGTATTCCATTACTAGTTTTATTTTAAATTCTTTTGTATATTTTGGCATACTAAAAACCCCTCCATCCGTATTCCGGATTTTGGGGTTCAGGTCAGCAAAGAGGGTATTTTTTTGCCTAAATCATCTATCCTTCTTCTCCCATAAAACATTGCCATTACTGTCATAGACTTTATCAACCATATCTAAGCGAATAAAGTCAAAAACGTATTGTTCTTTTTTATACAAAGGCGCAATGTATCTTTCCCAAGGACTTTGTGAAAAGTTCACTGCCCAAGTTCCATCATTATTGAAAGCATTACCAGCGCTAAATAAAATATCGCCTTTATTTTAATATTTAATCCACAAGTAATTATCTTTTTCACAAAATTTTATCATTTTATTTTTCCTATAATAATCATATAGGCAATTTCTTGCAATGGTAAAAAGCCAGGCCCTGATGTCAACCGACCAGTCAAACTTATCAATCTTATCAAGGGCCTTGGCAAAGGTCTCATGGCAAATATCAATTGCCAAGTCGCTATTAGAGCAAATGATCAAGGTAAACCTATATACATCCTTGTTGTAATCTTCATAAATCTTGGCAAAATCCATCTTCATCTCCTTATGTCTATCAAATATTCTACCTCCTTCGTATATTATAGTTGTAGTAATAAATACTACATTTTGTTCTCTATCCCACTTTCTTATGGGATAATAATTGTATAGATAGAGGTCGTAGTTAACCTCCTTGAAGCTAGTCTTCCTAAATTAGGGTT
>NZ_JAMXSM010000026.1:0-24323 GCF_026131665.1 Anaerococcus sp. NML200574
AAAAATCAGTATATTATCTTGATAAATCGCCCTTTTCTATAGAAAAGGGCCACCATCAATCTATAATATATTTGTATTGTAAGAAATTGAGCTACAACTTTTTGGGGGTACCATAGTCCCTCATCGGCCTCCCCTTAAACCCCTCCCCGTTACACCCCCAGGCGGCCCCTAAAGCGGGGAGCATGAACAGAAGCTTGCCTTCGGCAAGCCTCTCTTGGCAGGCATAATCCTTTGTTTTAGCCATCCTAATTCTTACTAGTTTTGACATTCCGATGCCTAAAAATCTCAATCTAGTCCAAATTTATGTTTTGTATATACCCTACATCTTAGTAGTTACAGAAATTTAATATTCACTCGTGCGTCAGGAGATTTTTTTAACGACATCTCCATTTACAAAATCTCCCGACCTTTGGGGATATAGTTCTGTATTCTGAGAGAATATTAACGTCAAAGTAGATTTAAGACTCGTCTGCCTTTGACAAACTTTGCGATTAGTTGTTTAGAGAATAGAACTTTAAGATATACTTAATTAAAATCGTTAATTATTTCAAATCAAGTCGGCGTCCAAAAATTTTGTTGAACGAAACGAAGTGGAGTGAATCTAAATTTTTAGATGACGAGATTTGAAATAATAGATTTTGTACCAGGATGAATAGCAGTCAGGTCTAATAAAGAAGATTGTCAGAGGCAATCTTCATTTTGCCCTCTGCAAGAGTCGCTTGCGGGGTGTAACGAAGTGGGGGTGTAAGGGGGAGGGCAATGAGGACCCATGCGAAAGGGTCCTTGGCCCTCCCCCTTTGGCGAAGTCATCAGCTTAATGACAATAATTTATTATGATAAAAAATTACAAAGAATTAAAGTAAATATTAATATTATCTTGGATAATAAACCAACCATCTTGGATAATAAAACAGGGATTTTTAGGAGAAGCCCCTAAAATACTTTATCTTGGATAAAAATGGTATAATCATCTTAAAATGAAAAAGTAAAGGATATATAATGAATAAAAATTACGAATTAATTAAAAGTGAAGGCTTTGACAAGTTAGGGATCACCGCCTTTTACTACAAACATATAAAAACTGGGGCGAGGATTGTCTTTGCCAAGTCGACCGATGCTAATAAGACTTTTGGGATTGGTTTTAAGACTCCTCCTACAAATTCTAAGGGCATGGCCCACATTATGGAACATTCTGTTCTTAATGGATCTAAGAAATATAGGACTAAGGATCCCTTTATGGATATGGCTTCTTCGAGCCTACAGACCTTCCTAAATGCTATGACCTATCCTGATAAGACTGTTTTCCCTGTTTCTAGTGAAAACGACAAGGACTTTAGAAACCTAGTTGATGTCTATACAGATGCGGTTTTTGCACCCCTTGTCCTTGAAAAAAAGGAAATCCTTGACCAAGAGGGTTGGCATTTTGATCTTGATGACAATGATAAGGTCGTCGGCGTATCTGGCGTAGTTTATAATGAAATGAAAGGGGCTCTTTCTGATCCAGAAAGCCTTATCTCAAATGAAATAAATTCTTACCTCTATAAAAATAGTCCTTATGAATACGAATCAGGTGGAAATCCTGCTGATATCAAGGATTTGACCTTTGATGACTTTGTGGACTTTTACAAAACTCACTACCACCCATCAAATGCCTATATCTATTATTATGGAAATATAGATGACATCGATGCCTATCTTACAAGGCTTGATGAGGAATATCTAAGCCACTATGATTATAAGGATATAGACCTTGCCATAGAAGTTGTGGAAAATCATTATGAAGCTCCAATCGAGGGGACTTATCCATCTGCAAGGGAAAATGAAAACGAAGACTACCTATCCTATGCCATGCTCACCCACTCAAGCCTGGATATAAAGGAAACACTCACAGCAGCTGTCCTTGTCAATGCCCTTTTTAATATGGATTCATCAAAGATTAGGCTAAAAGTCCAAGAAAAATTATCACCAGAATATTTCTATGCAAGAAATACCTACGGCAACCGCGCTGGCCTTATCATCCAAGCCCAAAAGGCAGATGGAGATAAGCTAGATGATTTTGTAGACATAATTGAAGATGGCCTTAAAGAAGCAAGCCAGGGCCTAAATAAGGAAGCCCTAAAATCTGCCTTTTCTCTCTTTGAATTTGGTCAATTGGAAAACCTAAATTCTGTAAATGCAGGCCTTACTTATTACCTATCCATGTCCTTTGACGCAGATCCTTTCGAAGTATTCAAAATCGTTGACTATCTAAAGGAATTAAGGGAATTAATAGATACAGATTATTATGAAAATTTCATCAAAGATTTCTATATAAATAATCCTACAAGGCTAATTCACCTTTCAAAGCCAAGCATGGACTACAACAAAAAGAAAGACGCCGAATTTAAAGATTTTCTTGCTAGGGTCAATAGAGAGATGTCTGATGAAAAATTAGAAGAGATAAAGGCATCTCTTAAGAATCTTGAGACCTACCAAAATAGGGAAAATACCGAGAAAGAAAAGGCCACAATCCCAGTCCTTGACCTAAGAGATGTGCCAACAGCAACTGTAAAAGTAAAAAGACTCGTTGAAGAAGAAAAATTCCAATATGTTTTCAACGACCTAAATACAGCAGGCCTCATCTATACAGAACTTTATTTTGATATCAATCACCTAAGCCTGGAGGACTTAAAATACGCCCAAATCTTTGCAGAGCTTGCTGCATCAATAGATACAAAAAATATATCCTATACAGAAATTGACGATATAATCTGGCAAAAACTTGGTTCTATCAACTTTTCAATAACAAACTTTAGACAAGGGCCAGAAAAAATTGATAGGAACTTTAAAGTTGGATTTAAGACCCTAAGGGCCTATGCAAAAGATGCCATGAATCTAGTAAATGACTTTGCCTTTAATTCTATTTTTGACAATAAGGCGAGAATCCTTGAGCTTTTAAGGATTAGAAAGTCAATTTTCGAATCAAGAATATATGATTCAGGCCACATGATAGCCATAAATAGGAATAATTCACACCTAGATAAGGCTGCCTTCATCCAGGAAAATATAACAGGTCTAGCCTATTATGACTTTATAAAAGATGTCATCAAGCTTTGTGAAAATGATTTTGAAAGCCTCATAGAAAAACTAGAAAAAATTAGCAAGGAAATCTTTACAAAGAGTCTTTCAATTAATATTGCGGCAACTAAAGAAGATTACCTAATAATGAAGAATGCAATCAATGATAATCTAGTAAATCTTAAGGATAAGCCAGAAGATGTAGAAATTGACTTTTCACCAAAGCCTGTAAAAGAAGCCATCGCATCAGATGCCAATGTAAATTACGTATCAAAATCAGCAAAGCTTGATGCTAAAAGCTTTAAAGGCTCTTACATGCTAGCAAGCTCTATAATTTCAAATCCTTACCTATATTCCCTAATCAGAGCCAAGGGCGGTGCCTACGGGGCAGGAATGACCATAACAAGGGCCCTAAACCTTGCAACTTACTCCTACAGGGACCCAAATATAGAAAAAACCCTAGAAGCCTATGACCAGATTCCAGAAATCGCAGCAAACCTTGAAATGAGTCAGAGAGATTTTGACAACCAAAAAATCTCATCCATGGGCTCTATCCTAAGACCTAGGTCACCAAAACAAATGGCAGATAGCGATTATTCCTACTTTAGGATCAAAAACGCAAAAAAAGAAGATGAAATCCTTGCTGAAATTAAGACCACAAAAATCGAAGACATAAAAGCTATGGCAGATGATTTCAAAAAGGCCATGAACCTTAATAATATAACAGTTTTTGGCTCTAGAGAAGATATATTTGCCATCGAAGACAAGTTTGATAAAGTTATAGACCTAAAAGATTGATATATTGAATTTTTCAAAAAATAATCTTAAATATATTAAATTCTATTTAAATTATATTGAGCTAGCGTATAATGATTATAGAAAATGAAAGTGAGAGAAAAATGGCAAAGAAAAATAATAACTTTAGATTTGACCTAGACGATTTAGATTTCGACCTAGATAATATAGACTTTGCCTCAATCGGGCAAAAAATTAAAAATTCAGTAACATCAGCCATAAATGGCTTTAGCAGAGGATTTTCTACAAATCTACCAGCCATAAGAGACCCAAATGTGTGCGAGCAAAAAAATCCAATTGGTCCAGGAAGGATTAATGGCCTTAAATTCTTTGCAGTCCTTATTGGCATTACCTGCATTAGTATAGGTTTAGATGAATTACTTTATATGGGCTTAGCGAATTTTATATTTAAATCATTACTAATTGCTGTAGGGATAGGAGTACCTATCTACATGTGGCAAATAGCCAATAACAACAAGCGCCTAGCCATAAACTATTCCAGATTTAAAAGGGAGCTTGGGACAAACACTATTATTTCAATAAAAGACTTGGCTAGTGCGGTAAGCCAGAGTGAAAAACAGACAATCAATGATTTGCTATATTTTATGAAGCAAAACTACTTCAAACAAGCAAGAATTGTTGAAAATGATTCAATATTCATCCTTGATATACCAACCTTCAAGCTCTACAAGGAAAAAATGGCTGGCCTTCCTTACTATAAGAGGGAAGAAATCACAGATGATGTGTCAGTTGAAGATATAAACAAGGACCAAGCAGAAAATATAATTACAAACTCAGACCAAATCCTAGAAAAAATGAATAAATCAGGATCAAACATAAGGTCAGAATCCTTTAAGGCCAAGCTTTCTGTTCTTTTCACAAATATAGCTGACATCTTAAACATAGTCAAAAAATATCCGCAAAAGGCAAGTAGTCTTACAAAGTTTAACGACTATTACATGCCAACCTCCCTCAAACTAATCGAATCATTCGAAGAATTTGAGCTGATGAATACAGATGATATAAAGATAAGAAAGGCCATGGCAGAGATTGAAAATTCAATCAAAACCATTGCTGAAGCCTTTGACAACATCAAGGTAGACCTTCTAAGCGACAGGGCTATGGATGTAAAAACAGACATAGACACCATAGAGCTAATCCTAAACCAAGAAGGCCTACTAGAAAATGATTGGAGTGAAAAATGAGTGACATCAAATTAAGCCTAGATGGCGCAGAAGAAAACGACCCAAAGCTAGAAGCAATCACAAATGATAGCCCAGACTTGATTGAAAATAAAATCACATTTTCAGAAGCAGAAGAGAAGATGATAGATGAGTTTTCCAAAAAAATTGACCTAGAAAATACAAATATCATCTTGCAATACGGCTCAGGAGCCCAAAAGAAAATCTCAAACTTCTCCGAAAAAACCCTAGACACAGTAAGAAACAAGGACTTAGGAGAAATCGGAGGACTACTTGATAAGGTAGTCGTTGATATCAGACATATGGAAGATGAAGAACCATCTGGCCCACTTGGCTTTTTCAAAAAAGCTACCAACAAGCTAGAAGACCTCAAAGTTCGCTACCAATCAGCCGAAAAAAACATAAATGACGTAGCAAAGGTCCTAGAAAATCATCAGATAACCCTCATGAAGGATATATCCATGCTCGATCAGATGTATGATTTAAATGAAGACTACTACAAGGAAATCTCCATGTACATCGAGGCAGGAAATAGAAAGCTAGCCGACCTTTACAAAAACGACATCCCAGCCCTAGAGCTCAAAGCTCAGGCAAGTAACCTTCCACTAGATGCCCAAAAGGTAAATGACCTAAAGGCCCAGGCCAACCGCTTTGAGAAAAAACTCCACGACCTTGATCTAACAAGGATGGTATCAATCCAGATGGCTCCACAAATAAGGATGGTCCAATCATCAAACTCCATAATGGCAGAAAAAATCCAAACAACCATAGTAAACACCATCCCACTCTGGAAAAACCAAATGGTCCTAGCCCTAGGCATGAATCACACCGACCAGGCCATAAGAACCCAACAAAGAGTAACCGACCTAACTAATGAGCTATTAAGGAAAAACGCCGACACCCTAAAACAAAACACCATAAAAACCGCCAAGGCAACAGAACGTGGTATAATAGACCTAGAAACAATAAAACATACAAACGAAGCCCTAATAACAACCATAGAAGAAGTAAGAAACATCCAAATAGAAGGCAAGAAAAATAGAGAACAAGCCAAGGCCGAAATAGCAAACCTAGAAGCCGAACTAAAAAGAAACTTGACACAAAGAAACTAAGGTATAATTTATAAAAGTAAGCTTATCGGTTAAAGAAAATCTATTGAAATAACTATCCTCATTACTCAAGAAGCTTGCCGAAGGCAAGCAACCTTATTCGCCCTCCGCTAAGGAGCCGGATGTGGGGTGTAACGGGGAGGGGGTTTAAGGGGGAGCCCAATGAGGGACCATCCGGAAGGTCCCTTGGGGCTCCCCCTTGAACGAAGAGAATCGATAAATAGATACTGTTCATCATGATATAAACAATTAAGATGAAAATAATTTATTTTGAATAAGGGGGACTAATAATGCACGAATTTAAACCAGGCGAAAAAATCGAATTCAAATTTGATTGCCAAATGTTAATAGCAAGAACAGACAAAGACCTAGACGAAGATGAAATCTTTGACTATATTTCAGAAAATCTAGAGGGTGATTCCCTACTTGCAGTTGGGGATGAAGACTTAATAAAAATCCACTTCCACTCCAACAAACCATGGAAAGTCCTAGAATACGCAGCAAGCCTAGGCGATATACACGATATCGTGGTAGAAAATATGCAAAGACAAGCTGACGGCTTGCAAGGATAAAAATAAACCCAGTTATTAAGTTTTGCTTAATAACTGGGTTTTCTTTATATTTCAACATTTATTCGATGTATTTTCCATTATCCATAATAAAAGGTGGGGCTGCTTCTGGATCTATGAAGTCCTTAAACTTATCCTTCAAATACTTATAACAAGCATCCTTTGTAGGGAATTTTATGGCTTGATAAGGTTCCTCAAAGGAGATTTTTTCTACAAATAGATATCCTCCCTCTATTTCTGTCAAAACTCCTATATGGCCGATAAAAAGCTTGTCCCCATCTAATTTGTCATGGATCATGACAGATACTAGGTCAATTTTTTCTGGATAGGTCCACTTCTGATAATATTTTTCGGCAACCTTGCCCTGAACCGCTGGATCTTTAGATCCTTCTGTTGGAATACTTGTAAAAAACTCCCTAAATTTCAAAGTTTCATCTTCATTAAAAATATTTCCCTTTTTAATCATATCCAAATCGGTAAAAAGTATAGAATCATCGATTTCTGTTTGATTTTTATTAGTAAGCTCATCTTCACTAAGCAAGAAAGCATTTATCCTACAATTAGTATCTACTAAATCCTTTCCATCCCTCCTATTGATAATTTTGCCTGTATCATAGGTCTTATTTATATCCTTGATAAAACCATCAATAAGCAAGTCACTACCAACAGCCTCATTATAGTCCTTAACAAGCTTCATAAAGCTATTTACCCTATCAGGATTAATTTTGCCCTTAAGAGTATTTTCTACAAATTTTTGGCTATCTTCATCAGCCATATTGCTAAGACTTGGCTCTACTATCTGATTTTGAATTTCTTTTCCTTCTTCGAGGCCTTTATCCTTTTGGCTACATGCTCCTAAAATTAAAGTCATGGCAAGGATCGCTAATATTTTTTTCATTCATTCTCCTATTTTATAAATATCTTATATTATACCAGAAATAATTTCCAGTTTTTATTTTATTTGCAAGAAACTTTTTACATATTAAAGCAATATGATATAATTATCTTAACAAGAAGAAAGGATGCGAACATGAAAAAAATTCTATTAAGTCTTTTGACCCTGACCCTAATGCTTAGTGCTTGTAATAACAAGGGTAGTGTTAAGAAGGAAAATAGCAAAAGCGATATTGAAGCAAATTATGATACAGATAGCAGTGTAGATTCCGCTGAGTCTGATGATGAAGATGGCCTAAGTCTTGGCGAACAAAAAATAATTATCCTAGATAGAGTAGAAGTAAAAGACCAAAAGGCTAAAAAATTTAAGGCAAAACAAACAGATGATATCTTTAAAGAACTTGCTGGCAAAGAATTTTCAAACTATCCTGCTAGCGGGTCTGAAAGAATTTATTTCCGAGAAAATGGTAATGTAGACGGAGCAGCCCTTTATGGCAATGGTAATATGTTCTCATCTACCCTATATAAGGCCAAATTTGACCTAGTCAAAAAAATTGATGACCTAACTTATGAAATAAAACTAACTAGCCTAGACTATCAAAATCCAGTAGATAAGGAAGAAAAAATCAACAAGAATGGTTATGAATATATCCACAACTTCGTAAGGTCTCCATATTTTGATAAAAAAGTAGGTCAGACTTTTAAAATCTATTTGCCTAAAACAAAGGTCAGTTCCTTAAAAGATAGGGACATAATGTCCATCGAAGGTACAGATAACCACATAGCAAATGGCCAAATCAATGTTTTTGCCCTAGCGGGTAAGGATAAAAACTCTAACAATGAAGACTTTGTAATGATGTCAGAATTAGTAGATAAGAAGATGAAAAGCGCCAAAAAAGATGACAAAAATTACCTTGCTTACTTTGAAGCAGAATGGAAAAGATTCATAGATAAGGTAGCTAAAGAAAAGGATGAAAATCCTGAAGATAAAACTAATCCTGGTGATGAAAATTTTGATATCCTAGCTAAAATGATCTTAGATTCCTATGAAATGGATACAGAATCTGGCAAGGACATTATAAACCTAGATAAGGCTCAAAAATTCTTAAAAGAAAATGCAGGAATATTTGCCGATATGAAATATGCCGAGAAATATAAAGATAGGTTCAAGGATATAGGCATAAGCGGCCTAGATTTAAAAGCTGACAAAGACCAACCAATCATAAAAATAAGAGGATCCTATGTCGATGAAGCTGAAATAGAGCCAGAAAATGGCAAATTTGGCCTATGGGATAACTACCTAAGGGCAAGGCTAAATTCAGGCGAAGATATAATAATCAAGCTCAAACTCCTAGGAAATAGGCTTAATTATACCTATGATGCAGCTGATGGATCTAAGGTAGTAAATGTCTGGGCCCTACCACTAGGCGTCTATAAAACAACAGATGACAATGGCAAAGAAATAAGAGTATTTGAATTTGTAAGTGGTGAAGGCGTTCAAGATCAAGCATACAAACTATTTGGAGATGACTACAATAAATAAGATAACAAAAGCCGGCAAAATAGCCGGCTACTTTTTTAAGGCTTAGGCTCCTTAAGTAGGGCCTCAGCCTTTTTATATTCTGGAAAAAAGCTTTCAATCAAAGCATAAAAACTCTTGCTGTGGTTAGGTTCAAGCAAATGACAAAGCTCATGGACAAGGACATAAGTTAGGCAGATGGGCTCATACTTAGCAAGGTTTGTATTAAGCCAAACTCGCTTCTTAGAAATATTGCAAGACCCCCAACGAGTCTTCATCTTCCTAAGCCTATAATAATCTGCCCTTAGCCCTGTCAAATCCTCAGCCTCTTTAATAGCCTCACCTAGCCTAGCTTCTAAAGATTTTCTATAAAAATCATCAAAGAGCTCATCTTTTAAAGCCCCACTTAAGTCCCCCTTATAAAAAAATATTATCTTTGAATCACAAATCTTAAAAGTATTTTTATTATCTTTAATAAATTCAAGCTTATAGGCCCTGCCCCAAAGATAAATAAGCCCCTCATCCCTGGTATTCCTAGCCTTAGCAAACTTAGCTTGATTTTTAATAATACAATCTTTCCTAGCAGATACAAAAGCCTCAAGGTCCTTATTACTGACATGGGAAGGTGCAGAAAGAACAAGATCTCCAAAAGGCGGAGTGACCTTTAGGATGATATTTTTTTGGTTTTTTCTCTTTCTTAGAGAAAGAGAAAAAGAAGCTATTGTTGTTTGGATTTTCATGAAAAATTCCTTTTTTCCTATCCTAGATAGGAGTATTTTTTCTTTATTATCCAAGATAATAACTTTTTGCTTTACTATCCAAGATAATAAAGTGGGATTTTTAGGGGGAAGCCCCCTAAATACTTTATCTTTGATAAAAAGGATTAAAGAATCTTCCCTCATTTACAAAAAATAAAGCAATCCCAATCCCCACTATTAAAACCACTCCTATTATTACAAATATGTCTGATTTTTTAAAGGGCTTTGCCCTGTACCAGGTTCTTTCTTTGTTCTTGCCAAAACGTCTTAATTCCATGGCTTGGGAGATTGTTTCTATTCTCTCTAGACTGTCAAAAATTAGGGGCAATACTATATTTGAACTTGCCTTTACTCTTTTTACAAAGCTTGTCTTCCTACTCATCTCTATGCCTCTGGCCTGGCTTGCGCTTCTTATATCGTAGTAGGAAGCCTGGATATCTGGTATATATCTTAGGGCTAGGGCTACTGCGTAGGAGATTTTGTAGGATAGGCCTATCCTATTTAAGCTTGATGAAAATTCGCTTGGATCTGTTGTTAGGATAAAGATTATGGCAAGGGGGATGGTTGAAAAATATTTTAAGCCTACATTTAGTTCGTAAAATAATTGCTCGGCTGTTAAACTATACCTACCAAAGCCCTCCCAAAGAACTGTCCTTGTCCCATAAAGTTTGACCCCGTATTCTGGCTCGAAGATATAGATAGCTAGAAGATTTATTATTGAAAAGACCGCCACTATTTTTACCAAAAATGATATCTCTTCCCATTTGATTTTTGCTACTTTCATGGTTATCAGGGATAGGACCATGACAAAGATTAGAAATCTGGTATCAAAAGATGTCATTACTATTATTGATAAGAGAATGAAGGCTATTAACTTGCTTGCCCCTGATAGGTCGTGGACTAGAGTGTCTTTTTTGATATAACCTAGGGTATTATTCATCTTTTCCTCCTCTTTCATATGCAATAAAACTTTCTATGAAGTCTTTTGGATCTATTCCTTCTAATTTTTGACCAAGTTTATAAAGAGATGTCTCCGCAAGGTGTGCCCTAGCTATTAGGTCTTTCTCAGAAAATAAATCTGCTGGATTGGTGTCAGCTAAGATTTTTTTACCTTCTATAACTATGACTCTATCTGTATATTCCTGGATTAGGTGCATGTCATGGCTTATCATAAGTATACTTAGTCCGTACTTATCCCTTAAATCTTTGATAAAATCCATCATCTGCCTGTAGTGGCCTAGGTCTTGGCCTGCTGTTGGTTCATCTAGGATTATAACTTCTGGGTCTAGGACTAGGATCGAAGCTATAGTAACCCTTCTTTTTTGACCATAGGAAAGGGCTGATATTGGCCAATTTCTAAATGGATAGAGGCCACAAATCTTTAGGGTCTCTTCTACTTTTTCCCTTATTAGGTCTTCGTCAATATTTCTTATCCTTAGACCAAAGGCGACTTCATCATAAATCATGGTTTTAGATATCATGGCATTAGGGTTTTGAAGGACAAAGCCAATCTTTTCTGCAATTTCTTTTATGGAAAGGCTGCTTGTATCCTCGCCTTTGATGTAGATTTTGCCTTTATTTGGCCTTAGAAAGCCTGCCATTAGCTTGGCTAAAGTTGATTTACCTGCTCCATTTGGCCCTACAATTGAGGTAAGCTCTCCCTCTTTTATCTCTAAATTTATATTTTCTAGAATTAAGTCCTTGTCATAGGCAAAGGATAAATCTTCAATTTTTATTAACTCTTCCTTAGAATTTTCCTTGACCTCTTCTTTGATATTTGTTGACCAAGTCCTTAGCTTATCCAGGTCACAATCCTTTATATTTACCTGGTCAATGTCTCCTAGCTTGTCATAGGCTTTTATGTCGCATCCCGCATAGGTTAGGGCATCTAGGTAGAGAGGCTTTCTGATTGTGATTTTATCTAGGATATCTGATTTTAAAAGATCAGTAGGAGATAGGTCTGCTAATATTTTGCCCCCATCTACCGCTATTATCCTGTCTGGATCAAGGAGGAGAGCCTCTTCTAGCCTGTGTTCTATGACTATGACTGTAACTTTGAGTCTTTCTGCCAAGTCCCTTACAAGCTTCATTGTTGCCCTGCCGCTTTTTGGGTCTAGGTTTGCCAAAGGCTCATCTAAAAGCAAGATTGGTACTTGACTTATCAAAACCCCACCTATTGATACAGTCTGCTTTTGTCCACCCGATAAATCGCTTGGTTTTCTGTCTAAGAGCTTTGTAATCTTTAGCTCATCAGCCCATTTTTCTACAAGTTCTTTCATCTTTTCCTGGTCCACCTTATCATTTTCAAGACAAAAGGCCATATCTTCTGCTACAGTAAGGCCTACAAATTGGCCGTCAGTATCTTGGAGGACTGTTCCTGTCGATAAGGAGAGGTCAAAGATTGATGAATCCTTGATGTTTTTTCCATCAACAAAGACCTCCCCCTCTATATCTCCGGGGAAGGTATTTGGTATTTGGCCATTTAGGCTCTTAGCAAGGGTCGACTTGCCAGAGCCTGATGGGCCTACTATTACAATTTTTTCACCCTTTTTGATTTCTAAATTGATATCTATAAGGGAGGGCTCAGCCTGTGCTCTGTATTTAAAAGAGTAATTATTAAATTTTACTAAGGACTGGCTCTTATCTGTCATATTAGTCTCTACTTAATGAATTGTCTGCTGTTTGGGTCTTAGCATAAGCTGCAATTAAGATTGTTCCCAAAATTCCTACTGCAAGGCTGTTAAGGCCTGCTGATACAAAACCTTGGGCAAACACCTTATTGGCTGGCTCTGAATAAATTAGGATGTCTAAAACTGGCGCAACTAGGCCCCAAGAGATGACATTGGTTATGATTTGTCCGATGTTAAATTTGATTATATCTTTTTTCTCAAATTTACCCTTGCTTAGATCAAGATTTTTTCCAACTAGGCCAAATCCTGCTCCTGTTACCCCGCTTGTGATAACCCATGACCACCATAGGCCGTAAGTTAATAGGTCCTTGATAGCATGGCCTATAAGTCCAATTAGGCATCCAACAACCGGTCCAAAAAGCACGCTCATTAGAGCTAGGAATGGGTAGGTTGTTTCTACTGATGTATTTGGAATGAAACCTACTGGTATTGATAAAAATCTACCTAGAATAAAAAACACTGCAGCACCAATGCCTATAGCAACTATGCTTGTAATTGAATTATTTTTTTTCATTATATCTCCTTTTTGATAAATATGGTCCAATCTGCACCTGTCCCTATCTGGTAGGTGTCAGAAAATGATGCTTGGTTGATGGCTATACCTAAATTTATTAGGGAATTGATATAGGCTATAGTCTCCCCAAGTCCAACGTCTGCGAAAGAATGGCCAAAGGTCATTTGATTTTCATATTTTTTGATATTTTTATAGAAAATTGTAACCTTAATAGCATCACCCTGCTTGATATCCGCCTTCTTTAATAAGTCTAGCGGAATATTTGTCCATAAAGATCCAAATCTAATATCTAGGATGTCGATAGTTCCCTCTATTACTCCATCTTTAAATACAGCCTCCTTGATAGGTGAATATACCAATTCATCAAGGCTAATTTCTTTTAGAAAATGATAATAACCCTCATCACTTGCAAGCTTTGCCCCATTGTAGGCATAGACATCCCTGCCATGGAAGGTGTGGGAATTTTCTGAGAATGGGAGCCTATCCTTAACCTCATCGATAATCCTTGCAGATTCTAGGCCAATAAATTTAGCTACATGGGAAATAGTTCCATTATCAGGAGTGACAATGTAGTGGCCGGCCTTGGTTTTTACAACAATAGAGTGCCTATCGCTGCCTACTCCTGGATCCACTACTGATACAAAAACTGTTCCCTTTGGCCAATATTCTATGGTTTGCAAAATCCTATAGGAAGCCTCAAAAATATTGTAAGGTTTGATATCGTGGGTTAGATCATCTATTATTAGATCAGAATTTACCATTCTAGCAACCCCGTGCATGGCAGATACTGCCCCATCTCCTAAACCAAAGTCTGATTGAAAAACTAAAGCGTTCATTTTAATAAGTCCTTTCATAAATAAAATGCCTAGGCGGAAAATTTTCAAATTTTTAATCAAAAAACACCCACCTGCGATGGATGTTCATTTTCTACCTATCCATCATTCAAGCTTTAGCACCTTAGCCTTTGCTAGGTTGCTGAAGGGTCATCAAGCTTGTCTCTCGCCTTCTCTTTATGGTAAGAACATTATACCCCTAAAAAAACCTTTGTCTTTAAAAAAATCAAAAAGCACCCTCATAATGAAAGAGTGCTTTTTGATAAACAGAATGTTGTAGGATAATAATATAATAAGAATTTATCTTGCTTTTAATATTGGCGAAACCCTCTTATAGATTAGGTCTGTAACTAAGGCTGCAACTGCACCCTTGACTAGGTTAAATGGCACAATTGAAAGTAGCATTAGGCTTACATAGGATTTAACAAGTGGGTTGCCTGGTACTTGGCCAGCAAAGGCTTCAAGTGGGAATCCCATTGCCTTAGCATAGGCTGGGAATACTACAAAGGCATTTGAAAGTGTAGCTATAGCTGTCATTGCGATAACTCCACAAGCAAGTGCAAAGATAGCAGTTTTCTTAGTCTTCCTGTTTTTATAAATTGTAGATGCTACAAATACGAATGTTGAACCAACTATAAAGTTTGATAGTTCGCCAACTCCAACAGTTTGTGTCTTAGTTAGATTAAGAATATTTTTAACTAATTGAATAGCAACTCCTGCCCAAGGTCCCATAGCAAAGCCTCCTATAAGGGCTGGCACATCTGCCAAATCCACTCTCATAAATGGTGGGGCTATTGGAATTGGTACTTGGAAAAACATGAGTATAAAAGCCAAAGCGGCTAAGATACCAATTTTAGTAACGTTGCTTAGTGAAATAGATCTTGTTTTGTTCATATAATACCTCCCTTTGGGCATAAAAAATGCCCTAAAATCAGGGCTCGAAAAAAATTATAATAATCTTCTTCCATCCAGACTATACTGTCGGTTTTGGAATTGCACCAAATCGGTCCAAAGGGACTCGCAGACTATAACTGCCGGTTAAGGAATTTCACCTTTCCCTGAAGAAGCAATGGTTTTCATTGCTATATAATATCTATTAATTTATCTACTTATATTGTAAACTATCGTCTATAATATGTCAAATTTTTATTCAGGGGAACAAGAATCAAGTGTCCACCTATATCCTTGCCTACTAACTGTCTCAATTGGAGCAAGATCTGCCTTTTTAAACTCATTTCTAATCTTTCTGATATGTTCTCTAACAGACCTAGGTGTGGTGTCAAGGTTTTTGTCAGTTTTCATGATCTCCACTATATCTTCCTTGCTAAGGGTCTTGCCCATATTAGAGATTAAGATTGCACAAATAGCAAGCTCAGACTTGGTTAAATCCAAAATCTTATTGCCAACCCTAAAGATACCATTATCTTCTTCCATGGTGCAAAAACCAAGCTTAATAATATTGGCCTGACTTATCTCTTCTACCTTCTTAAAAATATTTTGGATAAATTCATCCCTAGTTACAGAATGGATAACAAAATCCTTATCATCAAGTTCTTGCTCGTAAGGATTTTTCTTATATCTTTCAGTTAGGTAGATTACAGGAATTTTGGTCTTTTGTTTGATATATTGGATAAATTGTAGACACTTATTATGAGTCATATCAACAAGGATAAGATCATAAACGCTACAATCTTTAAACAAAAGCTCATCCATAGATTCGATTTTCTCCACAAGAACATCATTCTTATTAAAGTGAGAATTTATTAAATTTGATACACCATTCTCATATTCAACAGAAGCAATTCTCATTTTTTCCTTCTTTCCTAATAAAGATTTAATAAAATCATTTTCGTAAAACCTACAAATACTTTTATGTTTCTTTAAAATTAATAATTTTTTATAAGTTAACATTTAAAATATAAAGCAATACATGTAAATCTTACTATCTATGTAGAATATCTTTAAACAACTTTAACTTAGCCAAGTTTATTTTATAAATCTTTATAATATATTTTAATTAATCCTGTTAACACTTTACG
Organism: Anaerococcus sp. NML200574; assembly: GCF_026131665.1. Taxonomy (NCBI): domain Bacteria; kingdom Bacillati; phylum Bacillota; class Tissierellia; order Tissierellales; family Peptoniphilaceae; genus Anaerococcus; species Anaerococcus sp. NML200574. The sequence goes on from NZ_JAMXSM010000026.1 coordinate 15,980, forward strand.
CTCATAAGGGATATTTACAAGATATTTTTATTATCACAATTAAAAGTGTAATAAATATGTTTAATATTAAAATATCAATAAAAAAGAGTCCTTAAGGACTCTTTCAAAGATTTATAGATAATATTTTTTAACTACATTTAGTTCATCATCTATTTCATAAACTAGTGGTTGACCTGTTGGGATTTCTAAATCCATTATGTCATCATCTGAGATTTTTTCTAGGTGTTTAGCTAGGGCTCTTAAGCTGTTGCCGTGAGCTGCTACTAGGACTGTGTCGCCTTCAAGTAGTTGTGGAGCAATTTTGTCGAAGTAATAAGGTAGTACTCTTTCAAGTGTTACCTTTAGGTTTTCTGCACCTGGAATTACATCTTTTGGAAGGTGAGCAAACATTGGAAGTGCTGCTTGTCTTTCTTTTTCTTCTGCTGAGAGTTCTGGTGGAAGTGTATCATATGATCTTCTCCAGATGTGAACTTGTTCATCACCGTATTTTTCAGCTGTTTCTGCTTTGTTTAGACCTTGTAGGGCACCGTAGTGTCTTTCGTTTAGTCTCCAAGATTTTTCAACTGGTACAAATAATTGGTCAGAATATTCAAGAGCAAAGTTACAAGTTTTGATAGCTCTTTTTAGGATTGATGTGTGAGCATAATCAAATTTGATGCCTGCTTCTTTAATCTTTCTTCCAGCTTCCTTAGCTTCTTCTACACCCTTATCAGATAGGTTTACATCTACCCAACCTGTAAATTTGTTAGCTAGGTTCCATTCACTTTGGCCATGTCTTACTAATACTAATTTTTTTGTCATTATCTTCTCCTTAGTTTTTCAAAAGCTTCATTTTCTGCTTGCTTGCTTTTGATAGCTTCGTTCCTATTCTCATCTAACTGGTCTATCCAATTTAGGGCCTTGGCAGTTCCCTCAATTACACATTCTTGAGGATTATCAGCTATCCTTGCCTCAATCCTAAATTTCTCTTCGATCCTATCCTTTAGACCCAAGGTATAGGCGCCTCCCCCTGTAAGGATAATTTGCCTATCAAATATATCACTTGCAAGTTCTGGCGGAGTTACTTCCATAACTCTTTTTACCCCTTCTACAATCAAATCAATCTGACGTTTTATAGAATCCTTGACCTCACTAACAGGTATATAAACCTTAGATGGGAGGCCATTAGCTATTTCCCTACCCTTAACCTCGATTGAATCATCGACTGTAAGCTTACCTGCTTCTTTTTTGATAGCTTCTGCACTTTGATCGCCAATAAGTAGCCCATAGCGAGTCCTAATATAATCCTTTATAGCCTTATCAAATGTTAGACCTGCTACATCAACAGACTTACTAGATATGATTTGGCCCATGGATATAACCGCTATATCACAAGTGCCTCCTCCTACATCGACAACCATAGATCCCTTAGGATCTGTTATATCTACACCTGCGCCAAGGGCTGCAGCTAGGGGTTCTTCAATAAGATAAGTCCTGTGAGCTCCAGCATTTTCAGCCGCCTGGAGGACTGCTCTTTTTTCAACTTGGGTAGACCTTGCTGGTACACAAATAAGTAAATCAGGTTTGAAAAGGGATTTTTTGACAGATTTATTCAAAAAATGTTCAAGCATCCTCTCGGTAGCTCTAAAATCTGCAATAACCCCATCTTTCATCGGAAGGATACAGGAAACATTCCCAGCAGCCCTACCAATCAATTTCTTAGCATCTTCACCAACCGCAAGTATCTCATCTGTAAGGACATCTATAGCTATGACAGATGGTTCATTTAAAACTATTCCTTTGTTATAAACATAGACTAGCACACTAGCCGTTCCTAGGTCAATAGCAACCGACCTTCTAAATCTTGCCATAATATTTTTCTCTTTCTCTAATGGTAGTAAAAATTTTGTAATCAAAATTTTTACGGTTCTCACAGTTTATCAAGCACGAAGTGCGAAGCATAAACTGATGAGAAACCTTATGTAATTTCTTATATCTTATGCGACGAATAGGAGCATTAGATATAAGAAATTACCTGCAACTTTGTTTTCTTTATTTTTTTGCTTACTAAAATTATATCATAATAGGGTGATTTTTTCATCCAAGATAAAGTTTTTCTTTTATTTAAAATAATAATATTATATAGTTTTACCCTTCGTAACTTTATCTCATAATAAATTATTATTATTTACTATTGAATCTTCGTTCCAAGGGGAGGCCCAAGGGACCTTCCGCATGGTCCCTCATCGGACGGAAACCCGTTTGCTACGCAAACTCCTTCGTGCTACCGCACTATGTTTCCGGCATAAACGCCCCAAATCAAGGGGCGTTTATGTCCCCCTTAAACCCCTCTCCGTTACACCCCCAGGCGGCCCCTAAAGCGGGGAGCATGATTAGAAGCTTGCCTTCGGCAAGCAACTCTAAGTAGACAGAACACTTCGTAAAAGTTATTCTAATCATAACTGATTTTGACATTCCGATGCCTAAAAATCTCAATCTAGCCATAATAATCTTCTATATAAACTCTACATCTCAGTAGGTACAGAATTCTTATTTGTACTCGTGCGTCAGGAGATTTTCTTAACGGCATCTCCATTTACAAAATCTCCCGACCTTGGGAGAATTATTCTGTATTCTGAGAGTATATTGATATCATAGTAGGTCTAAGCTCGTTTGCTCTCGCAAACATTGCGATAAACAGGTCTAGGGAAGATAGTCTTAAGACTTATATAAATAAAATCGTAAATTATTTTAAATCGAGGAAGCGTTGAAAAATTTTGTTGAGCGTAGCGAATCTAAATTTTTAGCTGACGAGATTTAAAATAATAGATTTTGAACCAGGATGAATAGCAGTCAGGTCTAACAAAGAAGATTGCCAGAGGCAATCTTCTTTTTGCCCTCTGCAAGAGTCGCTTGTGGGGTGTAACGAAGAGGGGGTGTAAGGGGGAGGGCGATGAGGACCCATGCGAAAGGGTCCTTGGCCCTCCCCCTTTGGCGAAGTCATCAGCTTGATGACAACCATTTTATACGTGATAAAATTCCGAAGAATTAAAGTAAATAATAATATTATCTTGGATAATAAAGAAAAAGGTTATTAGGGAAACTCCCTAATAATTTTTAAGGTCTTGGACCTTATCCAACCTCTCCCATGTAAACTCTTCTTCATCTCTTCCAAAATGACCGTAGGCGGCTGTTTTTTTGTAGATTGGACGTCTTAGGTCTAGGTTTGCTATTATGGCTGCTGGTCTGAAGTCGAAGTTTTCTTCTAGGATTTCTAGGAGTTTTTCGTCATCGTATTTGCCTGTTCCAAAGCTATCTACATAGATTGATAGGGGTTTTGCTACTCCTATGGCATAAGATACTCCTATTTCTAGCTTATCTGCTAGGCCTGCTGCTACCATGTTTTTGGCTGCATATCTAGCCATATAAGCTGCTGACCTGTCTACCTTTGTTGGGTCTTTGCCTGAAAATGCTCCGCCACCTGCTTTTGAATAGCCGCCGTAGGAATCTACTATTATTTTTCTTCCTGTAAGTCCGCTATCTCCCTTTGGGCCGCCTATTACGAATTTGCCTGTTGGGTTGATGTAGATTTTGGTCTTTTCATCTATTAATTTTTCATCTACTACTGCTTTTATAACATGATTTATTATGTCTTCTCTTATTTTTTCTAAGGATACTTCTTCCTTATGTTGGCTTGAGATGACTATGGAGTCGATTCTTACTAGCTTATCATCATCATATTCTACTGTTACCTGGGTCTTGCCATCTGGCCTTAAATAGTCTAGGATGCCTTCTTTTCTAACTTGGGCTAGTCTTTTAGCTAGGGCTTGGGCCATAGCTACTGATACTGGAAGGTATAAGTCTGTTTCATTGTCTGCGTAGCCAAAGACCATTCCTTGGTCTCCTGCTCCTATTTGGTCAAATGGGTCAGAGCCTTCTTTATATTCGCTTGCCTTATCTACACCTTGGGCTATGTCTGCTGATTGCTCGATTAGGCTGGTGAGTACTGCTACATTTTCATAGTCAAAGCCTGTATCTCCATCTGTATAGCCAATTTCTTTTATGGTCTCTCTTACTATATTTTCTATTGGGGCATAGGCTTCTGTTGAGATCTCTCCTACTACTAGGACAAGGCCTGTGGTTGTGACTGTCTCGCAAGCTACTCTTGAGTTTTTATCTTGTCTTAGGCATTCATCTAGGATTGCATCTGATATTTGATCGCAGACCTTATCTGGATGGCCTTCTGTTACTGATTCGCTGGTTATTAATTTTCTCATTCTTTCTCCTTTAGGTAAACTATTGCTCTTGATTCTATGCCGAGGCCCTTTCCTGTAAAGCCTAATTTCTCGCTGGTTGAGGCCTTTACTGATACATTTGCTAGGTCAGTTTTTAGGTGGCGAGCCAATAATTTTACTATTTCTTCTCTTTTTGGTGATATTTTTGGCATCTCACAGATTATTACTGAGTCGATGTTGCCTATTTCATAGCCCATATCTTCCATTTTTTGGACAACCCTATCTAAAAGGTCAATGGAATATATGTCCTTGTAGGCTGGGTCTGTGTCTGGGAAGAGGTTGCCAATATCTGGAAGGGCTAGGGCGCCGAGGATGGCATCCATTATGGCATGGGTTAAGACATCTGCATCTGAATGGCCTAAGAGGCCCTTTTCATAATCAAATTTGACTCCACCTAGGATTAGGTCCCTTCCTTCTACTAATTTGTGGACGTCATAGCCTATTCCTACTCTCATTTTTCTTCCTTTCTTAAAAATCCTTCGCCAAAGATTATATCTTCTTGGGTTGTAATTTTTATATTTTGATATTCGCCTTCTACGATTTTTACCGGTGTTTTCTTGTCAAAAAATTCGAACAGTTGGCTGTCATCGGTGACTTTTGCTTCACTTGTCATATATTTTTCGTAGAGGGTCTTGATTTTTTCTACCTCAAAGACTTGGGGTGTTTGGATATTATATACAAAGTCTCTATTAGGAGTGAAGTCTACCTCTCCCCTCTCATTGGCTACTTTTATGGTATCCTTGGCTTTGGTTGCAGCTATGGCTGCCTTATAATTATCCATTTCTTTTAATGTTCTTCTAAAAAGTTCTAGGCTTGCAAAAGGTCTTACCCCATCGTGGGTTAAGACCAGTTGACTTTTTTTATTTAAGACCATTAGGCCCTTGTATGTTGACTCTTCACGGCTTTTGCCGCCCTTTACTATCTTTATTCGCCTGTCATTTATTTTTTCTACTAGGCTAGCTGCCATTTTTCTATCTTCTTCTCTTATAACTAGGACTATTTCGTCAAATTCAGCTAGTGAGATGACCTTTTCTAGGGTTATTTCTAGGATTTTCTTGCCTGCTATCTCTATATATGGCTTGTTTGTGGCTAGACCCATCCTAAGTCCTGATCCAGCTGCTGTTATGATGGCTGATAGGTATTTTCCTTTGTACATCCTCACTCCTTACAAATATCATCCTGCCTGCAGATGTTTGAAGGACGGATGTTACTTTGGCATTTATGACCTGATCTATGAGGCCTGCTCCATCTTCTACTACTACCATGGTTCCATCTTCTAGGTAGCCTACACCTTGGTTTTTGCCCTTTCCTTCTTTGATTACCTCTATTTGCATTAGCTCTCCAGGTATTACTACTGGCTTTAGGGCATTGGCTAGGTCGTTTATATTTAGGATTGGGATTCCTTGGACATTTGCTACCTTGCTTAGGTTGTAGTCATTTGTAAATACCTTGGCTCCCAAATCTAGGGCAAGCTTTAAAAGCTTGGCATCTACTTCTTTGATATCTTCGTAATCCTTATCTAGGACTTTTAGCTTTATCTTATCTGTCTCTTGGATTTTCTTGACTATATCAAGGCCCCTGCGACCTCTTTCTCTTTTTAAGTCATCTGGGCTATCTGCTATGTGCTGGAGTTCTTCTAGGACAAATTCTGTCACTATTAGCTCACCTTCCAAGAAGTCTGTATTTATTATATCAAGGATTCTTCCATCTATTATTACAGATGTATCGAGAACCTTTGGACTTGCGGTCATATTTGCCCTGTCAAAGGCTATTTTTTCTTTTTTGTCTTTTTTATCTTCTTTTGACCTTGTCATGAAGGCTATTAGGTCATCTGCATTTCTTATAGCAAGTCTCCATCCAAGATAACCAAAACCGATATATAATAAAATAGATAATAGCACAAAAATAGAATTTCCTACTACAGGTAGGGATAGTTTGGTTAATGGGGTAGATGCTAATGCTGCTACTAAGAAACCTAGAATTATACCAAGTACGCCTATAACAAGGTTTGCTGCTGGCAATTTACTAATCTTCTTTTCTAAAATTGAAAAACTTATTGTTGCTTTGTTGGCAATCGGGTCTGCAATTAAATAAAAAATAAATGCAAATAAAGCTGATGCTAGAATATTAGCCCCTATAAATAATTTGCCGCTATTAGGGATAAACCCAAAAGCGGCGTTAACTACTTTTAAGACTACTATTCCAAGAACAGCCCCGATTAGCATGAAAACTAATCTGATTATTCTCTTCATAATATCTCCTTATAAACCGATAGACTCATCTATCATCTTTTCTGCCTCTTCTTTGTCTAGAGAACCCACCATGACTAACTCACTAGCAAGGATTCTCCTTGCCCTATTAAGAAGCTTTTTCTCAGTTGTTGAAAGTCCCTTATCATTATCCAAAATTGCAAGATTTCTAACCATCTTAGCGATTTCAAAGACATCTCCGGTCTTTAGAATATCTTGATTGTCCCTATATCTTTTGGTCCAATTAGTATTCATCTCTGTTGGCTTGTCATCTAGGATTTGTAAAACTTCTTTTCCTTCTTCCTTGGAAATAATACTTCTGATGTTCATTTCACCTATTTTCTCAGCTGGAATTGATATATCCATATCTCCAATAGGCATCTTAAGAATAAAATATTCCTTCTCCTCGCCCATAAAAGTCATCTTTTCAATGGAATCAATCACGCCAGCCCCGTGCAATGGGTAAACTATCTTATCGCCTACTTTAAACATATAACCTCCTAGGTTCTCTAGTAGTATTATACCATAAATTTAAAAATAAGCTTATAGTAAGCTATCAGTATATTCCAAAAAATATTTTTATCAATCCTTAAGGCCTGTTTTTATGTTAATTCTTTTATGAATAACCTCAATATTTGCATCTGTAGTTTTACCACCAAAGTCGCCATCAAGCGACCAGGAGACTTTTTCATCAGTCTTTACCCTAAGACTAGATGCCTGGCGCCTAATAACAAAGTCATTTGACTCATTGTTGGTAAGGGCCTGGATAATCTTATTTAGGTCAATAAGGCTCTCAGGTCTTTTAACCAGGGTAATTTCAAAAAGCCCATCAGAAAGGCCAACCTCTCCATCAAAAATATCAGTAAAACCACCCACAGAAATAGAATTAGAGGCCATAAAGTGAATAAAATCACCCTTAATAAGCTCATGATCAACTTCAATTTCTGCCTGGTAGGATTTCATAGATTGGATAGGAAGTAAATTCTTAAGTCCTTCAACAATATAGGCAGAGCGGCCCAAAATATTTTTCATATCCTGATCAGTAGAAAAACTTATATCAGAGAGAGCTCCAAAGGCTGCCACATAGACAAAATACTTATCATCAATCTTTCCAACATCAATCCTCTTAACCTTACCCCTGACAGCAGTTCTAGTCGCTTTTTCAATTTCTGGAGAAATATTAATAGACCTTGAAAAATCATTTGTAGAACCTGTAGGTATATAAGAAAAAGTCGGATCAATATCAGCTCTAAGAGCAGCAGAAACAGCCTCATCCAAAGTACCATCACCACCTGATACAAGGATGTTATCAAAGTCCTTTCCATATTTTTCAACAATCTCACGACAATCTCCAGCCTTTTGGGTAGCATAAACAGTAGGAAAAATCCCCTTGCTAGATAGGTATTCAATAATAGAAGAAAGGCTATTCTGAATAGCCCTCTGGCCAGAGTTTGGATTATAAACAAATAACATTTTTTTCATAAAATCACCTTTTCTTAGGGCAAATTGCCTAAATCACCAATAATATATATTTGATTTTACTACAAAATATTGAAATTTTTAGGGGCTTCCCCTAAAAACCTCTGGTTTATTATCCAAGATAATAATATTTTCTTTATTTTAATGAATGGTAATTATTTAGTGTTTTTCTTCGGAACTTTATCTTTTATTAAATTATATTCATTTACAATTGTATCTTCGTACCTAGGGGGAACCCAAGGGGGCGGCAGATGCCCTGTAGGACTCCCCAAAAGTTGTAGCTAGAAAAGAGGCTGCAATGAAAAAATATAGTTTAGAATTAAAGAAAAAAGTAATAAAAGA
>NZ_JAMXSM010000027.1:0-20420 GCF_026131665.1 Anaerococcus sp. NML200574
TTTCTTGCTAATTTATTTAAACTTATTTCGCCTTCTTCGTATTCTTTTATTACTTTTTTCTTTAATTCTAAACTATATTTTTTCATTGCAGCCTCTTTTCTAGCTACAACTTTTGGGGAGTCCTACAAACATGCGGAACGTTCCCTTGGCTCTCCCCCTTTGGCGAAGTCATCAGCTTGATGACAATAATTTATTATGAGATGACATTACGAAGAAAAATACTTTATAATAATATTATCTTGGATAATAAAACCCAAATAAGTAGTATACTAATAAAAGAAGATCTTAGGGATTTGCTCCCTAAGCTAATTTAATTTATCAAGGATAAAAAGGAGTGATTTTTTGGGTCCAGTTATTGTTGGCGATTTGATGTTGCTAATTTTTTCAATTTATATTGGTATATTTTTTATATTTTTCCATAGCAAGTTTCCTGATATGACTGTGGGTTTTCATGTGTGGGAAGCATGTTATTCTAAGGAGACATGGCGATTTGGTAATAAGTTTGCTGGGATTTTGGCTATTTGCCTCGGTGGGATTTTGTATGGAATCATAATTCCTATTTTAATTTATTTAGAAATCGATAGAAATATTCTTTCTATAATTCTAATAATCTCACTTATCTTTTACTTTTTGCTTTTATTTGCTCTTAGCAAATTTATTTTAAGAAAAAAGTTTAATCTTAAGGATAATGATTGATTTTTACTTGCTTTTAATATATAATGTTAGTAGCAAAAGGGAGTAGCCCAATTATTTAATCGTCAAGACACGGATTATCCCGGTTAAATAAACCCTTGTGGTGGCAAGACGGAGCTGGTAGATTTGAATTTCAAATTGCCACAAGCTCCGCTTTTTTTATACCTTTGCAATAATATTTAGGAGGAATTATGGACTACAAAGGCAGTATTAATGAAGTAGTTAAAAAACACGGCACTGATCCCAAACGTGGCTTAACTTCATCTGAAGCTTCTGCTAGACTTGAAAAGTACGGCCCAAATATGATTGAGTCGTCTAATAAAAAGTCTATTTGGAAGAAAATTTTTGAACAAATCGCTGATCCTATGGTTTTATTACTTATAGCAGCAGCTATTGTTTCAGCTTTCACAGGTGATGCCATCGAGTGTGCGATTATCATTGCAATCGTTGTAATCAACGCAATAATGTCAATTATCCAAGAGGGTAAGGCTGAGGATTCTGTGGCAGCCCTACAAAAGATGAGTTCGCCTGAGGCAACTGTTATTCGTGATGGCAAAAGAGGCCATGTTAAGGCTGAGGACCTTGTCCCTGGCGATATAGTTGTCCTCGAAACAGGTGATATCATCCCTGCTGATATGAGACTTATTGAGACATCTAACCTTAAGATAGATGAATCTTCTCTAACAGGCGAATCAGTAGCGGTTGAAAAGGATGCATCTTTTACAACTAATGAAGATGTAGGTATTGGTGATAGGGAAAACTACGCCCACTCATCATCTATTGTTACTTATGGACACGGTATGGGCCTTATTACAGGAACAGGATCAAATACAGAAATCGGTAAGATTGCAACAAGTCTGGATGAGGTTGAAGATAAGGATACCCCTCTTCAAAACCAACTCAAAAAACTTTCAAAGGTTCTTGCTATCCTTGTAATCGTGGTATGTATAGCTGTATTTGCTGTAGGCTACCTAAGAGGCGGAGCAGATTTACTTGAAAACTTCATGATAGCAGTATCTCTTGCAGTTGCTGCAATTCCAGAAGGTTTGACAGCAGTTGTTACTATAGTTTTATCAATCGGCATGAACAGGATGGCAGAAAGAAAGGCCATTGTTAAAAACCTACTTTCAGTAGAAACTCTCGGCTCAACCACAGTTATCTGTTCTGATAAAACTGGTACCCTTACCCAAAACGAAATGACCATCACCAAAATCTATACCAATGACAAAGAATACGAGGTAGAAGGTTCTGGTTATAAGCCAGAAGGTGACATCAGAGATGAAAACAAAAAAGTCGTAGAAAGTGATGACCAAATCAAGCTTCTAATGACCATCGCATCTTTATGTAATGATGCCAACCTAATTCGTGATGGCGAAGAATACAAGATTACAGGTGATCCAACCGAAGGTGCAATGCTTACCTTTGCCGAAAAATGGAACATCAACCAAGAAGATCTAAACGAAAAACACCCTAGAATCCAAGAAATACCTTTTGATTCTACTAGAAAAATGATGACAACTTTCCACGAACTTGACGGCAAATACTATGCCATGACCAAGGGTGCTCCAGATATCATCATGAAAAATTCTTCAAAAATCCTAATTGATGGTAATTTAATCGAATTTTCTGATGAAAAGAGAAAAGAGCTTGCTGATGAAAATAACAACCTAGCTAGCCAAGCCCTAAGGGTAATGGCCTATGCCTTCAAACCTCTAGAAAGTCTTGATACAGACCTAACAACAGAAAATATCGAACATGATATGGTATTTGTTGGTCTAACAGGTATGATTGACCCACCAAGACCAGAAGCAAGAGCAGCAGTCGCAGAATGTCACGCATCAGGAATTGATGTAATTATGATTACAGGCGATTACTTCGAAACAGCCCTTGCTATAGCCAAGGACCTAGGTATAGCGGATTCCCGTGACCAAGCCATGCAAGGTTCTGAACTAAACGATAAGACAGATGCTGAAATCAGAGAGATAGTTAAGACAAAGAGAATCTTTGCAAGAGTATCTCCAGAAAATAAAACTCAGCTTGTAAAAGCCCTACAAGAAAATGACGAGATAGTAGCCATGACTGGAGACGGAGTAAACGATGCTCCAGCCATAAAGAATGCCGATATTGGTATATCAATGGGTATAACAGGAACAGACGTAGCCAAGGATGCTTCAGATATGATCCTAGTTGATGATAACTTCGCAACAATTGTAAATGCAGTAGAAGAAGGAAGAGTAATCTTCGCAAACATCAAAAAGTTTGTATCCTTCCTCTTATCATGTAATATTGCCGAAGTCCTAATAGTGTTTATATCAATACTTCTAGGCCTTCCAAGCCCACTTACCCCTATCCAACTTCTATGGCTAAACCTAGTCACAGATGCCTTCCCAGCCCTAGCCCTAGGTGTTGAACCAGCAGAGCCAGGTCTTATGGAAGAACCACCAAGAGATCCAAGACAATCAATAATCTCAGGTGATGTAAAAACCAACCTAATCCTACAATCAATTTATATTACAATAGCAGTTCTAGCTGCTTATATAGTAGGACTAAAATGGATCTTCCCAGATTCTATAGAAGGTGCCCACACAATGGTATTTGCAACCCTAATCACATCAGAGTTATTAAGGGCCTTCTCAGTAAGAAGTACCAAATACACCCTCAAAGAATTAGGTTTTACAACAAACCCTAACCTAATTAAGGCAGTACTTTTATCATTCTCACTACTATTAGTAGTAATGTATGTACCAGTCCTAACAGAACTCTTTGAGATAGTATCCTTCACATGGGAATGGATTCCAGTTCTAATCCTATCCCTAATCCCATTAGTTTTAGGTGAAATAGGAAAAATCGTAAGAAAAAAATAAGATAAATTTTTATACCAGTCAGGCTTGAGCCAGGCTGGTATTTTTATTTCTAAAATTGATTTTTTCTTTACAAGGAAACCTTTTCTTGTTAGAATTATTATAAACATCTAAGGAATTGACATAAATATTTGAAAGGCAGATTCATGAAAATTATCGATGAAATTTTAAAAGACATAAGATATACGGATACCAGAATAGGAAGCGCGTCAACAAGGGAATTTTCAAATGGCAATACCCTCCCCCTTTGTGGAATCCCCCATGGGAATAATTATTTGACCCTAATGACTAGGGATGATCCCAGCTTTTTCTTTCATCCTGAAGATGAAAACTTGATTGCCCTTCGCCTAACTCACCAGCCAAGCCCATGGATGGGTGATTTTTCGCATTTTCAAATCTCTCCTATATTTGATAATGGGGAAAATATTTATGACAAAGACAAGTCCATCTTTAGGCCAAATTTTCTAGAAATTTCTTACAAAAATGGTTCAAGGCTTAGAGCATCTATGGATACTTCTTCCGGGATAATTAATTTTGATAGGGTTTCTTCATTTAAAATCTTTGCAGATGGCCTTACACTCGATAAGTCTTCAAATTTTATAGATGGCTATGTCATAAACTATGCAGGTTGTGAAGATGAAAATTTAAAAATGTATATAAAGATTGGACTCGATTTAGATTTTGATTTAAAAAAAGAAGGAGATGTCTACTATGTAAAGCCAAGTAGAGATAGGTTTTCAATAATTTTTGCAACTTCCTTTATTTCAGCAGGCCAAGCTCATATAAATTATAAGAGATCTCCAAAAGACCTTGAAAAATTCCTAAAAAAATCAAAAATGGCCCGGGACAAGTATTTTGATAAATTTAGCCTAGTCCACGAAGGTTATAAGGATGGATTCTTAAAATTTACCCCTTACAGAAAAATAGACCAGGTGAAATTTTTCTACCACGCAGTTTACAGGGCCTTTCTCTTTCCAATGAAATTTTATGAAAAAGACGAAAAATTAAATCCAATCTATTATGACACCAAGTCAAAATCTGTAAAGGCCGGCAAATTTTATACAAATATCGGTTTTTGGGATGGGCAAAAGACCCTCTTCCCCCTCCTAAGTCTAGTTGCCATAGATGATTTGGAGGAAATCCTTGAAGGAATTTTAAATTTCTATAGGGATACAGGATTTTTGCCAAAGTGGCTATCACCAGATGAAAGAGGCCTCATGCCAGGGACTTTAGTTGATAATGTGATTGCAGATTGCCTAACAAAGGGCATAGGAAGTCATATGAAAGAAGATTTCCTAAAGGCCATGATTGATACTGCAGAAAAAGAATCAGATGATGACAGATACGGTCGTTATAAGGCCAAAACCTACAGAAAATATGGATATGTTCCTGCAAGCTTTCATGAATCTGTAAACCAGAGCCTTGATAATTCTCTTGCAGATTATTCTATAGGAAGGGTAGCTGAACTTTGCGGAAAAATCGACCTAGCAGATAAGTATTACAAATATTCTAGAAATTGGGAAAGGCTCTTTGATCCTGAGAGTAAATTTTTAAGGGCCAAGGATGAAGATGGAAATTTCCTAAAAGACTTTGACCCCCTTGCCTGGGGCTCCCCTTATACAGAAGGCTCTGCCTACCAAAATTCCTACAACACCTACCATGATTTTCCAAGGCTCATAGAGCTTTTTGGCTCAAAAAAGGCTTTTGAAAAAAGACTAGATGAAATAGCAAATGCTGATTCGACCTACCATGTAGGCTCTTACGGCTATGACATCCACGAGATGGTTGAAATGCATGATGCCCACCTAGGCCAAATCGCCATCTCCAACCAACCATCCTTCCACTTGCCTTATCTTTATAATCTCATCGGAAAGTATCATAAGACAGAGCTTATAGTCAAGACCCTAATGAGGGATTATTTTTCCTATAGCTTTGATGGCTTCCCAGGAGATGAGGACAATGGGTCAATGGCAGCCTGGTATATCCTATCCGCCATGGGTATCTATCCTCTTTGTCCAGGATCTGGGACTTATCAAATAGGTCTAGGATTTTTTGATAAGATGAAGGTCAAACTCTCTAATGGAAATATTTTAGAAATTGAAACTAAGGAAAATTATCCCCACAAAAACTTCCTAGAAAGATGTGAAATAGACGGAAAACTGGTGAAATCCAAAGAAATAAGCCACCAAGACTTAATAAAAGCAAAGAAGATTAGCTTTAAACTAAATCTCTTACCAAGCGAGGAAGCTTATGAAAACTAAACACTTTACAGAAAAAATCGACACAAGTAGGAGGCTTTACAAATTAAATAAAAATTGGCGCCATGCCCTAGGAGAAGCTCCTGGCTTTTACAAGCCTTACTTTGATGATTCAAGCTGGGAGATCGTAGATATCCCCCACGACTATTCGATTAATAGGAATTATTCAAGGGCAGGTGAAGCCCAATCCGCCTACAAATTAGCTGGCATCGGCCTTTATAGGAAGTCATTTTATATAGGGAATAAAAAACAAGTCCTAATCGCCTTTGATGGTATCTATTGCGACTGTGACATTTACCTAAATGGGAAATTTCTTGCCAGCCACCATCACGGCTATGCACCCTTTATGATTGACCTTACTGATTTTCTCTATTACGATAGGGAAAATATCTTGGCCATAAGGGTTGTTAATCCAATCCCTACCAGTCGCTGGTATTCAGGTTCTGGTATCTTTAGAGATGTGGACCTAATCCTTACAGATGACATTTACTTTAAAGAAATAAAAATAAATGACATTGGTCTTGAGGAAAATAAGGCTGATGTCACTTTAAAAATCAAGGCCAATCTAGAAAATAAAAGCAAAAACCAAGAAAAAATAAGGATAAGCCACAAACTTATTTACGATAATAAGGTCATCAAAACTTATGAGTCAGAGGATTTTACAATAAATCCTACAGACGATTTGAATATAGAAAGCAAGATCAAAATAAAATACCCAAAACTTTGGCAACCAGACTCCCCAACTCTTTATAAAATTCAATCGACCATAGAAAAAAATGGACAAGTCCTAGATAGGGTTACAAACGACTATGGCTTTAGGTATTTATCAGCTTCTAGTCAAAGTGGCCTTAAATTAAATGGCAAAGCTATCAAGCTTAAAGCAGTCTGTCTCCACCACGACCAGGGGGCCTTGGGAGCAGCTGACCACTACAGGGCAATTTTAAGGCAGGTCCTCATAATGAAGGATATGGGAGCAAATGCCATAAGAGTCACCCACAATCCTGCCTCATCAAAGCTAATCGATATAGCCAACAAATACGGCATCCTCCTAATCGAAGAAATCTTTGATGGCTGGATAATGGATAAAAACAACGACTACAATGATTATTCGAGGTTTTTTGATAAAAAAATAGGCACAAGCCATCTTTTAAATTCTAAAGAAGAAATGACCTGGGCTGAATATGACCTAAAGGAAACTCTAAGGAGAGACTACAATTCACCAGCCATAATCGCATATTCTCTGGGCAATGAACTCATGTGCGGGACCAACCAAAGCAAGAGAAAAGAATATCCAAAAATAGCCAAAAATCTTCTTGACCGGGCAAGAGAGATTGACCAGAAAAGATTTATAACAATTGGGGACAACTCCCTAAGAGATGGCTATGACCCAATACTAGTTGAAATCGAAGAAGAAATCACAAAGAGCAAGGGGCTTGTGGGCCTGAATTATTGTTATGACAAAAAATACGACCAAATCCACAAGGACTACCCTAATTGGATCCTTTGGCAATCGGAATCAGCCTCATCCATCAACTCCAGGGCCAGCTACGATAGGCTGGGAGGAGATTTTAGGAAAGATTTTATGCTAACATCCTTTGATGATTCCAAGGTCGCCTGGGGAAATCTCGCATCAGAGGCTCGGTATGATGTCATAAATCGTGATTTCATAATGGGAGAGGCTGTTTGGACAGGCTTTGACTACCTAGGGGAACCCACTCCGTATAATGCTATAGCAAGAGGATATCCTTATGGGGAAAAAGCCCCAAGGTCTTCATTCTTTGGCATAGTCGATACAGCAGGCTTTGCCAAAGATTCATATTATTTTTATAGGGCCCAGTGGAATGATAAGGATACAACCACCCACCTTCTGCCTTCTTGGAATGACAAAGAACTTGGATCTCTTGCAGAAAATGTACCTCTTACTGTCTATACCAACGCCTGGGCTGTAGAGCTAATCTTTACAGACTCCAAAGGCAAGAGAAAATCTCTCGGCAAAAAATATATGGAGGAAGTAAAAACTCCTGCAGGTTTTACCTACAAAAAACTAAAAGGAGAAAGTGGTCACAAGGCCCTCTACATGACTTGGTACCTACCTTATGAAAAGGGAAAAATCGAGGCAATCTCCTATGACAAGTGCGGAAATATAATAGAAAATACAGTGGGCAGGTCAAAAATATGGACACCAGGATATGAAACTTTCATAAATCTAGAATCCTTTTATCCTTATTTAAAAGACGGCAATGAAAAAATAAATTATATAGCAATCGACCTTGTCGATAAAAATAGCCAAATAAAAACAGATGCAAGGGATGAAATATTTGTAGAAATCTCTAAAAACGCAAGAATTCTCGCCCTAGACTCAGGTCTAGCAACAGACCATGAGCCCTTTAAAACAAAGCACAAAAAAGCCTACGGAGGAAGGCTCCTTGCCATAATAGAAGCAATAGATGCAGGCCCTATTACATTCAAAGCTTACGGGGCAAATTTACAAGAAGCTCAAATAGAAATAGAATCAAGAGGAGAATTTAAAAAAGGCCAAAGCGTAGAATATGACAAGTACCTTATGACATTTGACAAGGAGACTTATCCAGAAAAATTCACTCAAGGATCGAAGACTTGGGACCTCATCGAAACAAACACAAACGATGGTTTTGCAACTTACAAGAGTATAGATCAAGATATTCCAATTAATCTTTATATTAAGAATCTAAAAAAAGGTGCAAAGCTTATGACCTATGAGATGGGAATTTTTGAAGGAGAAGAACCAATTCTTCCCAAATCTCTACCTCTAATAGATGAAGAGGGGAAAATTATCTACCATGGTAAGGATATAGAATATGATAATTTTGATGAAGATGATTTTATAAAAAATGACTCCTGCCTAATTAAATCAAGTCTTGACCTTTGTGGAAAAACCTATCATGGAAAGGTAAAAATCAACAAGCTAGTAGAAAAATACAGACTAGATGCCTATATAGAAGACTTTGCCCTAAGGCAAGCAAAAAACGAAAGCGAAGCCTTCTTCGCCTTTGACACCCAACAGGTCTTTGGACAAATAGAAATAATTTCAACTGATTCCTTAGAAGATATAAGCTTTCTAATTGGAGAAAGCGAGGATGAAGATAGTTTTAAAGTCATCGTTCCAGAAAAAATTATAAAAGAAGCAGGCAAAACCACCTATGATTTTGGAATCTTTTCCGCAACCTTCATAAAAATAAAGGGAAGATTAAAAAATATCGATAAAATCCTCCTAAGGTCACTAAGGATAAAATTATAAAAAATCTCCATGACCAGGGATCCCTTGGTCATGGAGATTTTAAAAATTATTTAAAGGGCAAAGATTACCCCGCACAAGGCTCCAGCTCCTATGATCCATAGGGGGTGGAGTTTTTTAAATTTAAACATGATTCCTAAAAATATAGCAAAAAGGGCTATTGGTAGGGGCCTAATAAGGTCTGTTATATTTCCGCTTTGCCTAAATAAGTCTAGGTCAAATAGGGTTATGACAAGGACTGATGCCATAGCACCAAGTATTAGGCCAGCTGTAGCTGGTCTTAGGGTAGAAAAGGAATCTGCCACTAGCTTTGAATTTTTGAATTTACTCATCATCCTTGCAATTATTAAAATTATAATGATAGGTCCTGCAATTAAGGAAAGGGTTGCTAAAATTCCACCAAGAGGACCGTAGGCCTTGTTGCCGGCATAGGTTGCCATATTTATACCGATGGCCCCTGGTGTAGATTCTGAAACTGCAATCATATCCAAAAGCTCTTCGCTTGTAAAATATCCGTACTTCTCTCCCATGTCTTGAAGGAAGGGAATTGTCGCCATTCCCCCACCTACTGCAAAAAGTCCTGTCTTAAAAAATTCCCACATTAATCTAAGCATTTTTCACCCTCCCAAGTCCTATACCAAGTCCAGCTACGATTACTACAATAAGAATTGGCGATAAGTCAAAGACTCCAATAGCCAAAAAGGTAAGGATAAAGATTAAAAATTTCATACTTGTATTGGCGTTTTTCTTCACCATATTTATTACTGAATACAAAACAAGGGCAGACACAGCTATGCGGATGCCGGAAAAAGCATGCTGGATCCAGACAATATGGGAAAAATTCTTAAGAAAACCTGCTATAAGTGTAATTATAATGACAGATGGGCTAATAAAACCAAGACTTGCCATAAGGCCTCCAAGGTCGCCTGCCATCTTGTAACCACAAAAAGTGGATGTGTTTATAGCAATAATCCCAGGTGTCGACTGGCCGATGGCATAATAATCAAGGATTTCCTCGCTAGTGGCCCGTGATTTCTTATCAACCAATTCCTTTTCAAGCAAGGGCAGCATAGCATAGCCCCCACCAAAGGTAAAAAGGCCAATTTTAAAAAAAGTTATATATAAGTCTAAAAGTATGTTCATTATAATCCTCTCTTTAAAATTAATAGTTAAGCAATATAGTATTCCTATCTCCTAAAAAAGGAGGTGAAAATCATGGAGATACTAGTATTCTTTTTGGAAAATTTATTTTTTCCCTTGTTAGTCTCCCTTATCTATAAATATATTGAAAATTATTTAGATGATAAGAAAGAAAACAAGTAAAAGACAAGGCAGTAGGTACGAACTACTGCCTTTTTTGTCTTTAATTCTCATGGAGAATTCTAGTATTCTTATTCCTTGATTTAATCAAGGAGCTTTTTTGGTGGATAAAGAGGTCGCTTCTCTTAAGAAGATTATATAACATTTCCAATACTTTTCAAGTTAAATCATTTATATAAATATTTATTTTGTAATATTTAACCCCTAAATGTAGGGTATTTATTAGCATTTGTAAACTATTTGTAAATATTTTGTAATTCTTTTGTTGACATTTCCATAAATATGGTATAGAATATAAACTATCGTTAAGAAATTAGGAGATAATATGAAGAATTTTAAATACATAATAGCAGGAGCAATATTTTTTGCAAGCCTGACAAAACCAGCCTTTGCTGCAGAAGATGTAACAGCTACAAAGGCAGAAACAGTAGTTTATTATGACCAAACTAGCCTTGACATAGAAGAAATTAAAGAATCTAGCGAAAAAGGCCAAGAAAACTTAGAACAAACCATCATCAAACCTACCCTTTATAAGGAAGCAAACGAAGTTGATGTAAAGGAAGAAAAGAAAGAAGAAAATCACCCTGATAGGATAGAAATCACTGGCACAAGCAAGAATGCAACAGGTAATGAAGATGAACCAGGCAGAGTTGCTTGGAGAGGCTACAGACAAGGTATTATTTCAAATTTTGATATACGTACAAAAAACCCTGACCATATTGACGGAGCCTACATCGATCGTTTCCTAGAAAAGAGAGGTCACTACTCAGCTCTTAAGGGCTATGGTGATACAATCATGAAATATTCTCAAAAATACGGCATCAACGTTGGAATATTCATGGGACAAATTGCTAAGGAAACAACTTTCGGCAAAAATCCTGCAGGCGGAAAATACAATTTCGGCTCTATCCGCTATTACAAGGGCGGCTATGGTTCTGAATATGGCTATGCTTACGCAGGCAGATCTAAGTGGATTAATCCACCAACAGTTGAAGCAGGAGTTGAAGTCCTTTTTAAACTAATGCGTGAAGGCTATGCAAACAAGGGTTACACATCTTATAAGTCCTTTATCAATAGATATTCACCAGCCTTTGAAAATAACCACAGATCATTTGAACAATTAGCTGTCGGCACAATGAATGCCCTAGCTATCCCATATTAAAAATTGCAGTCTAAGCGAAAGTTAAGGCTGTTTTTAATTGCCTTTATTATAAAAATCCTATAATATATATAAGAAGCAAATTACAAAACATAGAAAGGATACTAATGAAAAAACTAATATTTGACGTAGATGGAACAATACTTGATTCAATGCACATATGGATCGAGCCACAAAATAAACTTTTTTCCAAATATGGCTTTAGGCTCGAGGATTTATCAAAAGAAGAAAAAGGCAAAATCGAAGCCCTATCCTTTGAGGCTATGTGCGTCTATATAGCCGATGAAATAGCCAAAGATATGACAGCCCAAGAAGTCATGGACCACTTTGATGACGTAATTACAGATGGTTATAAAAATACCCTTATGCCAAAAAAAGGAGCAAAAGAAATTCTCAAAAAACTTAAGGATGCTGGATTTTCAATGTCAGTAGCATCTTCTACTCCCTATCCTTACTTAGAAATGGCCCTAAAAAGGCTAGAAATCTTTGATTATTTCGACTTTTTTGCCACACCTGACCTCTTGGATATGAAAAAATCAGACCCAGACTATTGGCACTATATAATCAAAAAACACGGAGCACAGGCGTCAGACTGCATCCTTTTTGACGATGCCCTCTATGCTATAAAGGCTGCAGGCAAGGAAGGAATAAGGACAGTAGGCCTTAAGGACTTCCCATGGAATGAAAATGAATGGGAAGACATAAAAAAAGAAGCCGACCTAGTAATGGATACAATAGTAGAAATAAATATAGAAAATCTAAAATAAGTAACAAAGACCGACTATTTTTAGCCGGTCTTTTGCATATCTCATTTTATTTCTTTTTATTAACAATTACAGATACCCCATCTGGCACGAAGGCTATACGGGCATCTTCTCCCTTGATTTCCTTAGCTCTTGCTAGGGCTTTGTCAAGATTTTCTGCATATTCCATATGCATATCTTCAATTAAAGATTTGTTTGATGGGTCAGTTACAAATATTACCTTGTGGCGAACTAGAATTCTTGCAAGGATTTGGATTTCCCATTGGTCTGCTATGGTTTCTTCCATTGGGATTTGTAGGACCCTGTCTTCTACTTCCTTAGGGCTTTTGGCATCTCTAAAGGTTTCATAGAAGCTTTGACCACCATGGCCGTCATTACATCTTGAAATCTCTATGATAACCCCATCATCAGCTGCAGCTGCTTCTGCTGCTGTCATTGATTTGACTGATTGGTAGACATTTTGATCAAGTGGATAACCACCATTTGTTGTAATGGCAATATCTGCATTTACTCCTTCAACAGTAGAAAGTTTCCTTACAAATTCACAACCTGTAGCGTGGGCTGTGACCTTATCTCCTGCAAAGGCATTTATTATCTTCTTATCAGCATCTATTACAACATTTAATATAAAGGCAAGACCTGCTTTATTGGCTGCATATTCCATGTCCTTGTGGATTGGATTTTCCTTAAGGATTCCTGTTCTTGAATAATCACTTGCTATAAATTTAGAGCAATGGTTGGCAAATACAGTCTTTTGGCTTGCAACACCAGGCAAAATTGATTTTCTTCCTCCAGAGAAACCTGCAAAGAAATGTGGCTCGATAAAGCCTTCTGAAATAAGCAAATCACAATCAACAGCGACTTTATTAATAAGTAATTTCCCACCAGATGGAAGGATGCCAAGGTCAACCATGTCCTCATCTTTTGAAGAGATATGGTTTACGATTTTTTCATTTTCAACAATTTCCTCGCCAAATTTAGAAATCATCTCTTCCCTAGTAGTTGGCCTATGGAATCCTGTCGCTATAAGGATTGTAATATCAGCATCTGGATTTCCCTTTCTAATTTCTTCCAAAAGAATTGGAAGGGTAATAGCTGATGGAACTGGCCTTGTGTGGTCAGATGTTATAAGGGTAATTTTATTCTTGCCCTTGGCTAAATCTCTTAGCTTTTCTGAATCGATTGGATTTTCTAGGGCATCCCTTACCAAGTCCTCTTGGCTTTTGGCAGCCTTATATGTATGAGCAGCGCTTTCAAGGACAAAAACCTTATTATCTACTTCTTTTTCTATAAATTCTTTGCCATAAGGCAATCTAATACTTCTCACTTAGTCCTCCTTGTAATTATGTATACTATTATAATATTACAAAAAAACAATTCTGCAAACCTTTTCTTCTACGAAGAAAGCTTATTTTTATAAAATTCAAACATATTCTTTTCTTTAAAATTCATTCTTTAATAATATAATATTAGCATCTCCTAAAAAAGAGGTGATAATCATGGAGATAGCACTATTCTTATTGGAAAATTTATTTTTTCCCTTGTTAGTAGCGATCATTTTCAAATATATTGAAAAATATATAGAAAACAAAACTAATAACAAGTAGAAAAAAGGCAGTAGCTGGGAACTACTGCCTTTTTTATTTGTTGATTCTCATGGAGAATCGCACTATTCTCTTTATTCCTTGAGCATGTCAAGGGCTTTATAAGAGGTCGCTCTCTTACCATAATTATATTATTAGTTATTATTTTTGCAAGTCTTATCTCACTTATACAAATATTTCTTAAGCTTCCTATAAATAAGGCTTGTCGCCAAAAGGCCCTTAACAATAGAGGTGGCACTCATAGCAATCCACACTCCGTAGACCCCTACCAGAGGCATAAGAACAATCGCTATAGGGACCCTAAAGATATTTGAAAGGACCCCAAGAGCCGCCGGAGTCTTGGTATCACTCATTCCATTAAAACATCCTGCCAGGCCAATTTCTACAGACATGAAGACTTGGGAAAGACCTAGAATAAATAAATAAGCAGCACCAAGCTTAATTGCCTCCCCATCTCCAGGTGTAAAAATACTGAAAAGTTTAAACCTAAAAATAATTAGGACAAGGCTTGCTACAAGGCCGATAAAGGCCACAAGTTTGAAGGATTCCTTTATAGAATCTCTTACTCTCTCCTTATTTTTTGCTCCATAGTTTTGTGCCACAAGGGCCTGGATCCCAACCTGGATACCCTCGGTTGTATTCCATGAAATAGACTCAAGCTGAGCTCCGATTGAAGCAACAGCAACAGGTTTTGGTCCAAAAGATGACATAAACCTATTAAGAACCATAGAAATAGTCGCATGGAAGGCTGAAAGTGTAGCCGCAGGAAGACCTAGTTTAAAAATCTCAAGCTGCCAATTTTCCCTATAATCAATCTCCTTAAGGGCTGACTTGATTATCCCATCCTTAGAAAAGACAACAATTAAATAAATAGCAACCACCACAAACTGGCTAAAAACCGTGGCAATTGCAGCACCCTTAGCCCCAAGTCCAGGAATTGGGCCAAAGCCAAAGATAAGAACAGGGTCAAGGATAATATTAATCACAAGACCAACAGCATTAATCACAAAAGGAGTAAAGGAATCCCCCAAGGATGTGAAAGACTGAGTAAGCATAGGTCCGATGAAAAATAAAATCATACCAAGAGCCACAACAAAAAAATAATCCTTAGCACAAGCCTCAGCTACATCTCCCAGCTTATAAAACTCAATAAAAACATTCTTTACAAGCAAGCAAAAAGTTGTAAAAACAAGACCCATAATAAGAGCCTGGATAAAGCCATTATTAATAATCCTAATCGTCTCATCTTCCCTATCAGACCCATAGGCCTGGGAAGCATAAACTCCCATCCCTACCTTAGGAATAAGGACAATAGAATTTCCAATCCAAAAAATAAAGCCTGCAATCCCAACACCTGCCACAGCATCAGTACCAAGCCTAGCAATCCAAATCGTATCTACAAAACCATAGGCAATCTGAATAAAGGCAGTAAGGGCAAGCGGCAAGGACAGGCGAAGGAGGGTAGGCCTAATCTCCCCTGTCAATAAATTTACTTTCCTATTCATAAGTCAACCTTTCTATATATCTAATCTAATTTTATTATCATACTAATAAAAAAGGCAATTGTCATATTTTTTCTAAGATGTATATTGTAGATATGACAAATAGAAAAAAAATGCAAGCAGGCGACCTTTATAAGGTAGATGAAGATCTCCAAATATCCCTATCAGCCTGTTGGGAAAAATTATTAAAATTCAATAAGTCAAAATCCTACCAAGAAATGCAGGCCAATCTTAAAGATATCCTAGGAAAAATCGGTGAAGGCTCGCAAATCCTCCCACCCTTCAGGTGCAATTATGGAAATCACATCGAAATAGGCCAAAACTCCTTCATAAACTTCGGAGTAGCCATGATAGATGTAGGCAAAATAATAATAGGAAATCACGTCCTAATAGGACCAAACACCGGCATCTACACAGCCATCCATCCCATAGATCCAGAAATTAGGGCTAAGGGTATCCAAAAGGCAAAACCAATAATAATAGAAGATAAGGCCTGGATAGGAGGATCTGTAACACTCCTTCCTGGAGTTAAAATAGGTTATGGAGCAATAGTAGGAGCAGGGTCAGTAGTCACAAAAGATGTACCAGCCATGACCATAGTCGGTGGTAATCCCGCTAAGATAATCAGAGAGATAAACGAAGAAGATGAGATATATTGGAAGGACCAGTACGAAAAATATCTTGAAGAGCTTTAATCTAATAATTCTTTTAAAGAAAGTATAATAAATTCATCATAAATCAAAGGGTAAGCAAGCTAGCTTACTCTTTTTTTGCACGCTTTTAAGTCTTTGCTTGTAAATCGCAATCTCTTTCTAAAATTAAACCTTGATGAATATAAATTATCGATTTCCTAAATATAATTTTCTTTTTTTACTTAAATTTTAACTTTTGTTATTTTTCTAGGAAAAGGCTTGACAAGGCTTAAAATAGGTAATATACTATAAGTATCGTAAGCGGTTACATCGCTAGAATTATAGGCCTTAAGCCCATTGATACATAATAATTTTACGCAAAACCGCTAATATTTCTTTAGGAGAAAAAAATGACAGACAAGAAAGTAATTGTAGACGGTCATGAGACCTCGGCCTATCACCAGGCGAAGTTGTGGGAAATTGCCCTGTTTTCACTAAATAACAGTGCATCAAACCTATATCTTTTCGCTTATGGTTTTTTAGGCTTTTATGCAACAGGTATTGCTGGTTTAACAACAGTGCTCATAGCAAGCGTTTTAGGACTAGCTAGGTTATTTGATGGTCTTATAGACCCTGCCATTGGTGTAGCTATTGATAATATCAATACCAAGTGGGGACGTTATAGACCTATCATGCTCTTATCTAACTTAGGATTGATTTTATCTTTTATCTTCCTATTTAATATCCACAACCTACCTATACCAACCATGCTGGCCCTATTCATTGGTTTGATTTTCCACAAAATCGTATATTCATTCCAACAAACAGTAACCAAGGCTGCTCAAGCATCCCTTACAAATGATCCAGCTCAAAGACCACTATTTTCAGTCTTTGACTCAATCTTTACCATTATAGCCTTCACAGGCGGCCAAATATTTGTAACAAGAGTACTTTTTGCTCAAATCGGCGAATACAATATGGAATTTTTCAAGAGATTCCTACCGCTGATTATAATTTCATCACTTATTTTCACAATCTTAGCTATGATAGGAATAAGAAGAAAAGATAATACAAAATACTTTGGTATAGGTGAGGAATCAACAGAGCATAACTCACTTAAGGAATATTTCTCAATTCTCAAGGGCAATAAACCACTAAAAATCCTTGCCCTATGCGGAGCCTTAGTTAAGTTTTCTTTAAGCTTAGTATCTGACCAAAACTTCCTTGCTATATTCTTTGGTATCCTACTTGGTAACTACATGCTAGCAGGCGATGTATCAGTTTGGTCAATAGCTCCACAGCTATTATTTGTATTCCTATTTACAAGATTAGCTCAAAAGAAGGACTTAAAGACATCATATAAGTTTTCAGCAACCATAGCTACAGTCGCTTTAGCAATTGTCCTTGGTCTTTTATTTGTAACACCTGATACAACAACACTTTCAAATATGTCTTTTGTATCAATAGTATTCATAGCCCTATGGATTCTGGCTAAAATAGCTGGTGGCTATCCATCATCCATAGTCCTTACAATGAGTGCTGATATAACCGATTACGTAACAGCTAAAACAGGTAAGTTCGCTCCAGGTCTAATAGGAACAATCTTCTCCCTAACAGACTCAATATCATCATCCTTAGCTCCAGTAGTTATAGGATGGGTTGTAGCTTTAATGGGCTTTAAAGATGCCTATCCACAACCAGGAGATGCCCTAACACCAGCAATCTATAAGGGTGGACTAATACTTATAGGAATATCCTTCCTTACCCTACTAGTGACAATGATCTTAATCAGATTCTATCCACTAGATAGAAAAGAAATGGAACTTATAGCAGAAGATATAGCTGTAAGAAAAGAAATCAAAAAAGAAGGTCTTACAGAAGAAGAACGTAATGACATCAAAGTAGAAGTAGTAGAAGACGGTATAAAAACAGAATTTAATGAAAATGATTTAAATCTATAAAGATTATTAGAGGAGCTTTGGGCTCCTCTTTTTTATACCTATAAATTTTCTAAAATTCTTAACAAGTCAATATAAAATTCTACCCTCTTAAAAAAACTTGGGAAAAGGCTTGACAAGGATTTCAAAAGATAATATACTATAATGGTAGTAAGCGGTTACATTATTGAAATTATAATATAAACCTATTATACATATTACAAACCGCAAATATATATTAAGGAGAAAAAATGGACGAGAAAAAATTATACGTCGACGGTCATGAAACCGAAACCTACCACACAGCCAAGATGTGGGAAATTGCTCTATTTTCATTAAACAACAGTGCATCAAACTTCTACCTCTTTGCCTTTGGTTTCTTAGGTTTTTACGCAACAGGTGTTGCAGGAATGACAACAGTACTCATAGCAAGTGTGCTTGGTCTTGCCAGATTATTTGATGGACTTATAGACCCAGCTATCGGTACAGCAATCGATAATATCAACACAAGATGGGGACGTTACAGACCTATCATGCTCTTATCAAACATCGGCCTAATCCTATCATTTGTATTCTTATTTAACATACATAGGATGCCAATTCCAACAGTAGTAGCCCTATTTATAGGCTTAATCTTCCACAAGATTGTCTACTCTTTCCAACAAACAGTAACAAAGGCTGCTCAAGCATCTCTTACAAACGATCCAGCCCAAAGACCACTATTCTCAGTCTTTGACTCAATCTTTAACCTAGTAGTATTTACAGGTGGCCAATTATTTGTAACTAGATACCTATTTGCTCAAATTGGCGAATATAACATGGAATTCTACGGCAGATTCCTACCACTACTATGTGCTGTATCATTTGGTTTTACAGTACTTGCTATGTTTGGTATCAGAAGAAAAGATAATGTAAAATACTTCGGTCTTGGTGAAGAATCTGTAGAAAAACAATCATTCAAAGAATACTTCTCTGTACTTAAAGGCAACAAGCCACTAGCAGTCCTTGCCTTCTGTGGAGCAATGATTAAATTTGCAGCAACCATGGTAGGAGATCAAAACTTCCTAGCAATATTCTTTGGTATCCTACTTGGTAACTACATGCTAGCAGGTGATGTATCAGCTTGGATAGTAGTGCCACAACTACTATTTGTATTTGGACTAACAAGACTAGCTCAAAAGAAGGACCTCAAAACCTCCTACAAAACTGCAGTATCAATTGCTACAATCGGTCTTGCAGCAGTAATTGGACTTTTATTTGTAACACCAGATACAACAGTCCTATCTAGCCTCCAAGGCATGTCACTAATATTCATAGCCCTATGGATAATAGCAACAGTAGCACTAAAATACCCAACATCCATAGTCCTAACCATGTCAGCAGACATCACAGACTATGTAACAGCTAAGACAGGCAAATTTGCCCCAGGTCTAATAGGAACAATCTTCTCCCTAACAGACTCAATAGCCTCATCCCTAGCTCCAGTCGTAATAGGCTGGGTAGTAGCAGGCATAGGCTACACAGATGGCTACCCACAACCAGGCGATGCCCTAACACCAGCAATCTACAAGGGCGGCCTAATAATCATGGGCATAATACTTGCAACCTTAGTAGTAACTATGATAGCTATCAGATTCTATCCATTAGATAGAAAAGAAATGGAACTTATAGCAGAAGACATAGCTGTAAGAAAAGAAATCAAAAAAGAAGGTCTTACAGAAGAAGAACGTAATCAAATAAAGATCGAAGTAGAAGAATCCGGAGTAAAAACCGAATTTAAAGAAGACGATTTAATAAAATAAGAATTCAAAAAAAGGAAAGTCATGTGGCTTTCCTTTTTTTTGAATTAAGCAACCTATTAAAAAATAGAGATTTTGTAAAATTTTGTGTATAGAAACCTCCTGATTAGGTTAAAGAAAAACAAATCAGGAGGAATTTATATGCCAAGAAAAAGACCAGAAACAAGAAGAAGCAGAATAGCTAAAATGTTAATTAAAGAATAATAGAATGCTTCAATAGGCAACTAAGAAAAGTAACTAAAAACAAGACCACATTTCCAAATGACTATGCACTAAAAAAATCTTGTATCTAGCAATGGTAGATGCATCAAGCAAATGGACAAGGAGAATACATGGATGGGATTAAATTTTATCCCAATTATAAATATTTTTTAAAGGGAGATTTTAATCAATCACAAAATTGATCATGAAATCAGCTGCAAATTTTCATGAAAATTTTACAATTTATTAAAATGTGTTCAATTAAAAGAAGGGTGATGTTGCAGAATAGTGAACTGACCCCCAAAAGTTAGACTAAAAAACTAACTAAAGGAGGTCAGTTTTTAAATGGCAAAATATAGTACAGAATTTAAAATGAAAGTAGTAAAGGAATATTTAGAATCAAGTATCTCATATAA
>NZ_JAMXSM010000028.1:0-19711 GCF_026131665.1 Anaerococcus sp. NML200574
AACAACAATAGCTAAAACAAGCCGATTGTAACCGGCTTATTTGCCATGCTCAAATTTAAACTCTAATTAACAAGGAGAAAAGTAAAATTAATTTGCTTTTCTACTTGACTTTTGTTAGCAGGTTTTTATGCCAAAAAAGACCAGAAACAAAAAGAAGCAAAAATGTTAATTGAAGAATATCAGCCTCAAAGCGTACAAGATATTCAAGAAGCTCTAAAAGACCTTCTAGGCGATACAATGGAAGAACTTTTGAAAGCAGAATTAGATTAGCATTTACACTATGAATATGGAGAAAAATCACTATCATTAAATACAAGAAATGGTACTAGTAAAAAAACAGTTAGATCATCATATGGACATATAGAATACGAGGCTGGGATTAAATCTTATCCCAATTATCAACCCTTACCCTTATATCAGGATTTAGGTTGATACACAAAATTATTTACAGACCCGCAAAAGGGGCTGTTGCAGAATGAATAAATCGTCCCAAATCGCTAGAGGAACCTTGTGAAAAATTTTGCCTCCACGAGCCGGCAGGCTAGGCCAAAAATTTCTCACAAGAACCCTCTAGCGATGGGACGATAGTTATTCATAGTTTTGCAACAGCCCCTTCTACTTGCCACCTAAAAGACTCTCTAAATCAGTTTTCTAAAATCCCTAATTCAATGAGCCTTTATGCAAGAGTATTCTTTGAATAAAGAGCAATTTTCTGACCTTGTTCAGTATAGGAAAAACTATGAAAATTATTATGGGATAGAAGTGGAGAGATAAAAAGCTATAAGCGTTGCTTACATTTATTAAAAATACTTGACAATATAAGTTTACAAGAGTAAACTTATATTAAGTATTAAGTCTACACTCGTAAACGATAAGGAGGGAAAGACAATGGGTGTAATAGTATACAATACTCATATCACAGATGCTGAATGGGAAGTTATGCGTGTGGTTTGGGCAAATGATCGAGTAACTAGTAAAAAAGTTATCTCCGTATTGCAAGAAAAAATGGACTGGACACAGTCCACTATCAAAACGATCTTAGGTCGATTAGTTGAAAAAGGCGTACTAAATACAGAGCAAGAAGGTAGAAAGTTTATTTACACTGCCAATATTGAAGAGAAAGAAGCCGTAAGGGATTATGCAGAAGATATTTTTAACCGTATTTGCAATAAGAAAGTCGGAAATGTAATAGGAAACATCATTGAAGATCATGTTTTAAGCTTCGATGATATAGATAGACTAGAAAAAATATTAGAGATGAAAAAATCTTCCGCAGTAGAAGAAGTGGATTGCAATTGTCCAGAAGGACAATGCGAGTGTCATTTACATCATCATTAGGCATAAGGAGGAATTTAAAATGAACAATAACAACAAACATTCATCCCACAGTCACCATAATCATGGCGACATGGATCATTCAAAACATGAGCATGGAATCACAGATGAACATGGAGACCATAAAAATCAACATCACGACCATCATGCTGGTCATGACCACAGTGGGCATAGTGGGCATGACCACAGTGGGCATAGTGGGCATGATCACAGCGGGCATAGTGGGCATGACCACCATCATCACGGTAACTTTAAGGAACTTTTCTTAAAATCATTGCCACTAGGAATCATTATTATGCTCTTATCCCCTATGGCTGGGTTTGACCTACCATTCCAGTTTACTTTTCCATATTCTGATATTGTAGTAGCTATTTTATCTACTATATTAATTATTTATGGTGGACGTCCATTCTATCAAGGGGCAGTTGACGAATTTAAACAAAAAGAACCTGGAATGATGGCACTCGTTTCTTTAGGATTAAGTGTTTCATATTTATATAGTATTTATACTGTAATAGCAAGCTACGTAACAGGTGAACAAATTATGGATTTTTTCTTTGAATTTGCTTCATTACTATTAATCATGTTATTAGGTCACTGGATTGAGATGAAAGCTATTGGAGAAGCAGGAGACGCACAAGCAGAATTGGCTAAGTTAGTGCCGAAAGATGCTCACGTTGTGTTAGAAGACGATTCAATTGAAATACGTCCAGTTGCTGACTTAAAGGTAGGTGATTTAATTCGAGTTCAAGCTGGAGAAAATGTGCCAGCAGATGGAACTATCGAGCGTGGAGAATCACGTCTAAATGAAGCTCTTTTGACTGGAGAATCTAAATCAATTAAAAAAGGTCCTGGCGATGAAGTAATCGGAGGCTCAACAAATGGAGAAGGGGTTCTTTATATTAAAGTGAATGAGACAGGTGATCAATCCTTCATCTCTCAAGTTCAGAATTTAATCAGCCAAGCTCAAAGTCAGCCTTCCAGAGCAGAAAATATTGCTCAAAAGGTTGCAGGGTGGCTCTTCTATATTGCGGTCATTGTCGCACTAATAGCTTTTGTAGTATGGATGCTTATAGCGGACATCCCAACGGCAGTAAAATTTGCTATCACAACATTAGTTATAGCTTGTCCTCACGCTTTGGGTCTAGCTATTCCATTGGTCACCGCTCGTAGCACAAGCTTAGGGGCAAGTCGAGGCTTACTAGTAAAAGACCGAGAATTTTTAGAAATAGCTCAAGATGCAGATGTGATGATTTTAGATAAGACAGGTACTTTAACAACAGGTGAGTTTAAAGTATTAGATGTAAAACTTCTTAATGAAAAATATACAAAAGAGGAAATCATTGCCTTACTGGCAGGTATTGAAGGAGGGTCTAGTCACCCTATTGCTCAATCAATTATAAGCTTCGCCGACCAAGAA
The DNA here is from genome assembly GCF_026131665.1 of Anaerococcus sp. NML200574. Classification (NCBI taxonomy): domain Bacteria; kingdom Bacillati; phylum Bacillota; class Tissierellia; order Tissierellales; family Peptoniphilaceae; genus Anaerococcus; species Anaerococcus sp. NML200574. Next base: position 2,756 of record NZ_JAMXSM010000028.1, read on the forward strand.
GGTATAAGTCCAGTATCCTTTGATTCCATTGATGTAATTTCCGGTGCTGGCGTAGAAGGTAAAGCCAATGGGCACCAATACCAATTAATCAGTCAAAAAGCATACGGACGTAATATAGATATGGATATTCCAAAAGGAGCAACCCTCAGTGTCTTAGTAGAAAACGATGATGCCATTGGTGCTGTAGCTTTAGGGGATGAATTAAAAGCAACCAGTAAAGAGCTAATAGAAGCTCTTAAAAATAACAATATAGAGCCAATTATGGCAACAGGTGATAATGAAAAAGCGGCTCAAGGCGCGGCAGAAGACTTAGGGATTGAATATAGATCAAATCAATCACCACAAGACAAATATGAGTTAGTTAAAACACTTAAAGATGAAGGAAAGAAAGTTATCATGGTAGGTGACGGTGTCAATGATGCTCCTTCTCTTGCCTTAGCAGACGTTGGTATAGCTGTAGGCGCTGGAACCCAAGTGGCATTGGATTCAGCTGATGTCATCTTGACTCAATCTGATCCAGGAGATATTGAATCGTTCATTGAACTAGCACACAAAACAACTCGTAAAATGAAACAAAACCTCTTTTGGGGAGCCGGTTATAACTTTATAGCTATCCCTCTAGCTGCAGGAATTTTGGCTCCTTTTGGCTTCACATTAAGTCCTGCAGTAGGAGCAATTCTAATGTCTGTGTCAACAGTCTTAGTTGCAATTAATGCTATTTTATTAAAATTAGATCCGAAAAAATGACAATTAACATATAGAATAATTGAAACTCCTTAAAGTATCAAGATACAATAGTTTTACAGGAGAAAAAGAGATGTAAGTACTGGCTCTTTGTAAAATCGTGTTGGTAGAAGTAGACGATTTTTCTACCAACACGATTTTTAATTTATTATAGAATTGATTTCTTTTAAAATCATAAAAGCACCTATTTCAACACTTTTATAGCTTGTTATTCTATTTTCTTGTAGAATATCAATTAAATTATTCATGTTAGAATATGACAAATGGTTTTCTGGCTCTACAATTAAAATTATTTTATCTTTATTTGTATTAATATTATTTAAAGCAAGCTCAGTTTTTAATAAGCATTGTAGCCCTCTACCATCATTGGAATATGGAATACTATCAAATTCCGTTATCATACTTGATTCCCATTGACTTATATTCAATAATATCTCCAATATCACATTGAAAATACTCACAAATCTTTCCTAATATTTATAGACTTACATTTTCGTCTCTTCCTATTTTTGCTATTGTCTTTGGTGTTGTTGCGATTGAACATTGTAAGTCTGTTTTTTTCATATTTTTATATATTAATAACTTCCATAATTTGTTATATGAAAATCCCATATCATTTTTCAATTCTATATTTTACCTTTGTTATCAATGCTTGTTTTTACTTGACCAAATATTTTAACAAAATCTCCTTTCTTCATATTCTCTAAATCTTTTGTCTTATATCCATAGGCTGGATAATTACCAAGTAATATATTTAGATTTAAACCCACAAAGCAAAAAGTAAAAATGAAGTAAATTCGAAGTGAGATTAATTTGAAAACTGGATAAACAAGATTAACAGATATTATATTAAAACAATATTTCTCCGGTACTGGGACTGGGAAGGGACTAAAAATTTGAAAACGTCCTATAATTAGGTGGATTTAGTTATATTAGAAGAAATAAAATCTAGTATTCTGAATGGGCTTGAAAATCACGGAGTGATTTTCAAGTTTGATAGCGACCCACTCAAATGGTACTGGGAGTAAAAAGAATAAATTGAATAATTCTTCCAAGTACTTTACATGAGGACAAAAAATTAGACCGTAGTTTAAAAACTGCGGTCTTTTTGTGTATATATTACTAGGATTATTTTATTTAGAGATCTCCAATGGATACTTTCAAATACAACAAATAATATAAACTAGATTGCAAAAGCTACTAATACAACTGGCCTTATTTATAAGAAAGATATAGATTATATGAAAGAAAAAATAGAAAAATTATCAAAAGAAATATGGCAGATCCACTCCCTGTTATTAAGAAAAACTAAATAGAATTTGGCAAAACAAATCTTATGCCTGTATGAAGTTTTTAAAATATGATATAATATATTCAAATGAAATACCGATTTTTAATTTGACAATTGAAAAATGATAAAATAGATTGGACCTATATGGAAACTCTCACACAGTCTATTAAAAAACTTGTAATTAAAGATCTTGTTTTATATATAGATCAAAAGATATCCGCTAGTAAAAATGTTATTGCTAATAATAAGGAGTAAAAAAATGTCAAATAACAATTTTGAAGTATTAAATGAATCAGAAATCCGTGGGAAAATTATTGTTAGGACGAGTATTATTGGAATAATAACCAATGTTTTATTAGCGGTCTTCAAGGCAATACTTGGGGTTTTGGTCAATTCCATTGCCTTAACACTTGACGCTGTTAATAACTTGTCTGATGCTCTTTCTTCTCTTGTAACTATTATAGGAGAAAAACTCGCAAGCACGGCTCCAGATAGGAAGCATCCCATGGGTTATGGAAGGATTGAATATATTTCTTCTATGATCATAGCTGCCCTTGTCCTATATGCTGGAATCACTTCTCTAGTAGAGTGTGTTAAAAAAATTATTAACCCAAGCCCTGCTGCCTACACCAAGCTTTCTATTTTTATAATTGGTCTTGCTGTTGTAGTGAAGTTTTTCTTAGGGAACTATGTCAAAAGACAAGGAAAAAAAGTGAACTCAGGCGCTTTAATTGCATCTGGGTCAGATTCACTATTTGATTCAATTCTTTCACTTTCTGTTTTTCTTTCTGCCATTGTTTTTATGGTTTTTGGAATTTCTCTTGAATCTTATGTGGGTCTTGTAATTTCTGTATTTATGATTAAAGCTGGAATAGAAATGATTCTTTCTACTGTTGATGATTTAATTGGTCATAGATCCGATCCAGAAATGGTGAAAAAGATTAAAGACTTAGTAAAAGAAGAAGACCTTGTAATTGGAGTATATGACCTTGCACTTTTTAATTATGGTCCTAACAAATATTACTGCTCTCTTCATGTTGAGCTTCCAGACCATATGGATGTTGATGAAGTAGATAAACTTACAAGAAAAATACAATACAAAATCTATAAAAAAACTGATATTATCTTGATTGCTCTAGGTGTTAATTCCTACAACACAAGGGACAAGGAAGCTGGAGAAATTAGAAGAACAATTGAAAGAAAGATTATGAATCACGATTGGGCTCTCCAAGTTCATGGATTTTATATAGACAAAAATAATAAAAGTATTAGATTTGATGTTATCTTGAGTTTTGATGTAGAGAGAGATGAAGCATTAAAAGTTATTGAAGAAGAAATTTCTAAACTTTATCCTGATTATAAAATTCAAATTGTTCCAGATATTGATTTATAATTATAGGTCGACTCTGACCTTACCCCAAAATCCAGAATACGGATGGAGGGTTGTATGCCAAAATACACAAAAGAATTTAAAATAAGATTAGATCATAGCTTAAGTGTTATGGTCTTTTTTATTTGATAGCTTGTACAGTTAAAAGCGACAATAAAATGTCGGTTTGAGTGTCGGTTTGAATAAGATTTATCAAAAAAATAAGCGCTTCGTAAAAATGTTGAGGTACAGTTTTGCTTTATAGATAAGTGGGAATTTTATATATGTATAGGGCTTGACATGTCCGTTGGGGACCGTGTTATCCTTTAATCAAAGGAGGTAGATAACCATGTTAAGAAGTGAAATTCAAAAAGAAACGGGACTAACTAGGAAGGCAATAGAGTATTATGAGGATAAAGGACTTATTCATCCTCAGAAATCTGAGAATGGTTATAGAGCCTATAGTAGCAAGGATTTAGAAATTCTGAAACAGGTATCTATATTTAGAAAATTGGGAATGAGTATCTCAGATATTTATCAGTGTATATCGTCAGGTGGCCATACTCTGTCTTCTGTTTTAAGGGAAAAACAACATCAATTGGACCTTGACGAAAAAAGGAAGGAAATATTAGAAATAATTGTTAAAGGTGAAAGCGATGAATTAATCAATGAGAAAGTTTCGTTACTTGAGGTGGAAGAAACTATCTATGAAAAACTAGAAATTGCTTTTCCAGGATATTTTGGACAAATGTTATTTGCTGCATATCAACCATTTTTGAATAAACCATTAGAAAATGATGATAAGAATTCCTTTTACAAATATATAGCTTATCTTGATAGACTTCCTGCCTTTGAATTAACTGAAGAAGAGAAAAAATACATTGAGAAGATTAGCTCACTCTTTGATATGAAAACCTTAAAGGATATAAATCAGGCTAAACTCGATGCTATTGAGGATCCAGAAAAGTGGATCAAAGATAATGAAGATGCAATTTCTAATTATGAAAGCTATAAAAATAGTGAAGAGTATCAAAATAGCTTGATGAAACAGATTCAGGAAAAGCTTGAAAACTTTATGAAAGAAAATCAATATTATGAAATAGCAATTCCACTTATTAGAAAATTTAGCAAGACCTATGATGAATACTATAAGAAGCTCTTAAAGGCAAATGAACAGTATCTAAATAATAAATATCAATAATCATAGGTGAGTACTTACTTATATTAAGTAGGTGCTTTTCTATGGCCAAATGTAAATAGTTCAAGGGTTAGAGAAACAGTTTAATTGTATCAAAGACGGTTGAAAATTAGAAAAAAGAACCTAGTATTCTGAACGGTTTGAGATGTATCGTACATTTGAAAAAGAAGAATGGGAGTAAAAATTACTAGTACATAAAATAGAAATATTATTAATAAAATATAATAAATTAAGACCACTTACATTTTAATAGAAGTGGTCTTAATTTAATTATATAAGATATTCATTTCATAATTTATATTTTTCTTTTATATATTGAGCAATATTATCAGAATCTGGGTATATAAATTTTCTATTTACACCTATATTATCTAGTTCATGAAGTATTTGTTTTTTATTACTTATTACAATCTCATATTGATAATCAATCTTCTGTATCACCTGCTTAATCTCTTTAATATTTAAAGTGAAGCTTTGTTTAGACGAAGGTAAGGTTTTTTCAGTATTTAATTGGTATATAAACAAACCATCTTGATTTTTCCATCTATCAAATTTTATAGAAGGTTTGTAAATTATTTTTGGGAATACGGGAAATTTATAATCACGTATTTCATAAGATAATATAAATAGTAGAATTAAAGGTTTATAATTTAATTTATTTATCCTATCAAGATAAGGGTTATCTTTATTAATATCGGTATCAATAATGATTTCCCTGAGAAATTTTAGATTACAAAATTCCGCAAAAAATTTCTCAAGTTCATCTTTTTCACTTGTATTACAATATCTATCTAATAGACTCATCAATTCTATTATTTTTTCTTCATTTTTAAGTATATTATAATCATCGTGTATAACTGTGTTCTTAAAGCCTTTATCATGAGCATCTAAGATATATTTACATAATCTTAATTTCGAGTAAATATTATTACTATTTACATAAGCCTTATCGAGTGATGCTTGAGCTAAAAAGTCAACCATAATATCTTCAAAAAAAGCTGAATTTGGAATTTTTAAGAATTTTCCTCCAGTTTCTTGAAAGTGGTTTCCTATCTCTTTCATGTCACGATTAATAGAGACTATATCATCTTCGTTATTATATACTTTAGAAGTTAGCGGATCGGCTATATTTAGGTCATTACTAATTGCATATATTATTCCATCAGAATCTATATCATTTGCACAGGCGAAATATAGTGCTACTATTGGATTTTCAGTTATATCTAATAGTTCTGTAGGTAATCCATGATGTTGACTGTATGCTATAAAACTTTCTCTACTATCATTGTCTAACATGTATCCAATTTCTCTAAAGTAATCACGCCTGGCTTCTATTAGATGATTTTGAAATTGTGTTTTTCTATAGCCGCTAGCTAGTAAAGGTTTTTTGTACGTAGATCCTTCTCCTCTAAAGAAAAATTTACTTCCATTTGATGTTATTTCTTGAAGAACTTCCATGAAACTAATTAGGTTTGTTATTTCAAATTTTTTCATGTCATAATTATACCATTTAATGAGCGATATAATACCTTATAAGATTGTTAGATAATATATCTTTTATTTGTAGGCTTTAATAAGACAAACTGGTGAATGATTCAGTTAAGTAAAAATAATGGTCAAGAATTAATATTAAATGCATATGGTGATACTTATAGTCAAAATGATGAATAAAAAAATCAGGAATTCATTATAAAAAAAACATTAAAAGCAGGAACAATATAAAAACAAATATTTGAATAATAAATAATATTAGATATCACCTCTGGTTTGAGTAACGCATATTAATTTATTTAAAATTCTAGATTAAAATAAAAATAAACAAGATTGGTATCATGCTGATGAAATTTTATAATTTCCACACGTTAATGTAGGATTTTTAGAAAAAGAAAATATTACTCCATGAATGATTAAACAAATAATAAGGACAGCTGATTATGACAACCGTAAATTGTTATTATAACTATGGAATTTAGTAAAATATATATTATGATTATAGTAAGTGATATAATTTTGAAATTATATTTGGAATTGATACAATAGAAATTAATATAAATTTAATAATCTGCATACTTATTATGGAAGGATAATAATGATAATAAAAAATATTGAGTACCCTGAATTATTGGTAGAGGCAATAAAAAATGATAAACTTGTGATTTTTTGTGGGGCGGGCGTATCGATGAGTGAACCAACCAAACTACCTAGTTTTCACGAACTCTCGGAAAAAATAGCTGAATTGACCAATAAAGAAAAAAGAAATGATGAATCCGATGAGCAATACTTAGGTAGAGTTGAAAATTTAGACCATGATGTGCACAGTAAAGTTTGCGATATACTCAGCGCAACTCAGACTCAACCAAATAAAAATCATGAATCCTTGATTGATTTTTTTAAAAAAGACATTCGTATTGTTACTACTAATTATGATATTATGCTTGAAAGTGCATTAGAAAAAAAGGATAGAAAATCAAGAATATATTCATATCCAGCACTTCCATATGGTGATAAATTTAATGGAATTGTTCATTTACATGGTGCGGTTGAAAATCCCCAAGATATTGTTCTTACAGATTCTGATTTTGGAAAATCTTATATGTATCATGGGAATGTAACTAAATTTTTAAGAAGTTTATTTGAGTCAGAATATACTGTGCTTTTCATTGGCTATAGTTATAATGACATTGTAATGAAGTATTTTACAAGGTCTCTACCAGATTTATCTGGTAAAAAAAGATATATTTTTACTAGTAGTGACCAAGCTAGTAACTATATACCACTAGGATTAACTCCTATAATTCATGAAAAAAATAATTATAAGCAAATATATGATTCCCTACTTAGAGTATCTAATTTAGTAACCAGGGATGATAATAGCTGGAGTTTAAGAATTAAGGACATTTCAGAAGAAGTACCAAATAAAATAAATGATGAATTTGACTTCGAAATCAAAGAAATATTAAACAATATACACTATTCTGATAAGTTCTTTTCAAAAATAAAGAGTAGAGACTGGGCAGAATACCTTTTTAACAAGGGATATTTTGATGAGATCTTTTCTATTAATAAAGTAGATGATTTTGGTATTCAAAGAATAGAATGGTTATCTAGAGAAATAATTATAAATGAAAATGATCTATTTTTAAAATTTTGTTATGATAAAGATTTTATATTGAGCAAGAAATTACAGATAGAAATTGCGACAATAATTTGTAATAAAAATACTAAAATTGAAAACATCGAAAAATTAATTAATTTAATTGATTTTAATAATTTAGATTTTATGTTGGTAGGTCGATTGTTAGATGTTTGTTATAAGAATACACCTAAGTTAGATTTTGTTGCAAACGAAATTTATTCTTCAAGTTTATCGTTCGTATTAAATAAAAAAATAATCATATCTACTGATAAAATAGGTATAGATTTTAAGTTCGAAAACTACATTATGGAAGAGTTGTGGAATAAGTACAAATTCTTTAAGAATAAATATTATATTAATATACTAAATAATATATCAAATCGACTATATAACTTGAAAAGATATAAAATTATGGGATTTAATGTAGAAGAATTTGAATTTGCTTCGTTCTATCCGAGACCTGAAGAGTATATAAGCAATCTTGAACAATTTCTTATTATTTTCAAAGAACTTTTATTAGGTATGGATAATAAGAATAAAGAATATTGGTATAAAACATATATTTCATCAGATATTCCTATATTACTTAGATCTTCCTTGTTAATACTAAGACACGTGTCTAACGTTACAGGTAAAGAAAAATTAAATTTATTAAAATCTAATAATATTAAAATCCTAGATGTTAGCTTAATGGAAGAGTTATTTTGGCTATATGCAGATATCTTCCCTGCGTTAGAAGATAAAGATAAAAAAATGTTTTTAGATAAAATAATGAATGAAGAAAAACTTTCTGAAAATTTTAATGACAAATCATACTTTTATCAAAAATATAACTTATTAATTTGGCTACAAAGGTTTGATGAAAGCAATAAGGATATTATTAATAAGATAAATTCTATTAAAGAGAGATATGATTATTTTAAACCACGAGAAAATCCAGAAAAATTAATAGGTCCTACTACAGTTAGATGGGGTGATGCACAATTACCATATACTGAAACAGAAATCGTTAATAACTTAGAAAAAATCATTGATAAATTATTATCCTATGAAGGAGATGGGTTTGAACGAGCGGAGAGAATAACGCTGATTAGAAAATTAGAGGAAATTTGTTCTGAAAATGAAAATTTTAGAGACAAGCTTATAGAATTATTAATCAAGGAAAATGAACTAGATACCGATTTTCGGAGAGGTATTATAATGTCTTTAGAAAGATCTAATTTATCTGAAAAAAAGTTAATATATACTTTTGATAAGGTATTTTTTAATCCGCTAGTTGATATTTATAATCTTGAGATATCTCGTGTTATTTTTTCAATTGTAAATACAAGAAAGAAAATTAGTGATAAACTTGTAAATTTCTTTTATAAAAAGATTAATTTATTATGGAAGTATTCTAGTAATACAGAAGAAAAATCACTTGATTATATGACTAGAGCATTGTATTCATCCAAAGGCAATTTGGCTTTATCATTAATTAAATTAATAGAAATTTCAGTAAAGAATAGTGAAGAAAAATATTTAGATGATAGATTTAAGGATTTTTTAGAACAAATGTTAAATGAAGAAGTATATAATGATTCATTAGTTGTAATATTAGGAAATGTATCCTTCTTTTACAGCATTGATAGTGAATGGTGCAGGGAGTTTATATTAGATAAATATAATACACAGGATGAGGAACTTTTAAATATAGCATGGACTGGGTTTGTAAATCTATCATATTTACATACAGAATTTGCATTAGTTTTTGAGCCTATATATCATGAAGCTATAAAAAATATAAATATTTTTGATGAGAATATAAGAAAGAAGATATTTAAGGGCTATATATCTTTAATTTTTAATTTTTCAGAAAATCCTATGAAAGATTACATTCCTAATATATTTAGAGAAAGTATGACGGAAGAGATTTTATATCTATTTTATTCTGAGTTATCACTATATATTGACAATCTAGATAAATTTGGAAAAGAAGAAATATTTTGTAAATGGATAAAGGATTTTTTAGATAGGCGTTCAGAAGGTTATCCAATATTAGCATCTAACCAGGAAAAAAATTTAATTATCAGATTTTTGGTTAAATTCACTGACATCACTATCAATTTTGATAATATATTATCAAGATTTGATAAAGAATTTTTCGTAGAGCAATCCACGTTATGGTTTTTTACTTATTATATTGAAATAACAAAAGAGAATGCAGATATAATAAATAAAATAATGATTTTTGTTACTGATCAAATGATAAATAATACTCAAGATTTAATAACAAATACTGCTAAGGTATACCTGAAGGATATATTTAACAAAGTTTCAAAGGTTGGGGTGAATACAGATAAGTTTAAAAAAAATCTTGAGTTTATGAATGTTAATTAATGTGTATTATATATCGTTTAATTTTAATGATGAATATATAATATTCAAACAATTTCAAAAAGACTTTTAATATCTAGAAGGAATGAATATCTATACTTATGAAATCAGTCATTAAAAATAGAAAAAATTATAAAAAAATTGTAAATTTGGTATAAAATATTATGTTCTTCGTGCAATTGAACAAATGGTTTCATATTAACTGTTTATCCAAGATAGGAGGTTATATGAAAATATTAAAACTCATGCTAGATTTTAGAGAAGGTCCAATATGGACTAAATATTTTGATGAAGAGAAAGTAAGATTATTAACAGGAATTGAAAAAGTAGATAATGATAAAGAATTATGGGATATAAATGAAACAATTCAAGAATTGTTTACATATTATTACCACTTTGATTATAATGATCAGGCTTGCTTTTTCGATGAAGAACAAGAGAAAAAATACAAGTATAAAATGCTTGCATTATTAGAGAAGCTTAAAAAAAGACTATATGAAATAAATGACGGTTCCTTCGAGATTGATGATAGAGAAGCTGGATGAGTTAAAAATTTATAATGAAAGAATTAGATGTTGTAAGATTGAAAGAAGATTACAAAGAAATAAGTAAGGGAACAAAGGGAACAATTGTTTTAATTTATGATGAAAAAATTGTGAAGTTTAATTTTTTGATAAAGATGGAGATACAATAAATGTAGTCATGACTCCTTTTAAAAAACTAGAACTAATAGAGTTATTCTAATTGAATTTAAACTTTTGCAAGTAGTGCTTGTAAAAAATGAATTATACAAGCTTTATTCTTATATTTATTTGAAAAAATTAACTTTGTTAAACACCATGTTTTCTATCGTTAAGTTACAAAGGATAGGGTAAACTCACCAAGAGGATTAAGAAAATCTGACTTTTAAATAGAGAAGTTATATTATGATTCTTTTTAAGATTAATATTTCTGAAATCACATTTAATTCCGGTACTGGGACTGGGATGGGACTAAAAATTTGAAACTTTCTATAATTAGGTGGATTTAGTGATAATCTAAAAAATATAAAACTATACCAGCTTAGTTCTAAAGCTAAACTGGTATTTTTAATTGCTTTTTATTGCCTTTGGAATATATTTTAATTAACTAGGAGGCAGTATGAAAGATTTTTGGTCATATGATAAAGATTATGTTTTAAAAAGCTTAGATTCAAGTGAGGCTGGCCTATCAAGCAAGCAAGCTTCTGATAGAATTGAATCTTATGGGAAAAATGTTTTTAAGAAGAGGAAGTCGGAATCTCAATTTATGATTTTCTTGTCTCAATTTAAAAGCCCAATAACAATGATTTTGATCTTTGCGGCTATCTTGTCGATTTTTATGAAGGATTATTCAGATGGGATTATTATCTTGATTATTATAATGATTTCTTCAATTTTAAGCTATCTTCACGAAAGCAAGGCCAAGGATGCTGTAAAAAAGCTCCTTTATTCGGTAAGTGTTACTTCTTCTGTCCTAAGAGATGGGAAATTTGTTGAGCTTGATAATGCAGATTTGACTTTTGGTGATATTATTAGCGTTAAAACTGGCGATATGATTCCTGCTGATTGTTTGCTACTTGAGGGCAATTCTCTTTCAACTGACGAATCAAGCCTTACAGGTGAGACCTTTCCAGTGGAGAAGATAAGCGGGAAAATCCCTGCCAATACTACTTTATCTGAGAGGAAAAATGTCCTTTGGATGGGCACCCATGTGATTAGCGGGTCTGGCAAGGCTGTAGTAGTGAATTTGGCAAAAGATTCAGAATTTGGCAAGATTACTGCATCCCTAAGCCAAAAGGACTCTGATACAGACTTTGAGAAGGGGATAAAGGATTTTGGATCTTTAATTTTGCATGTCACAAGCCTTTTAATTGGCCTTATATTTATATTTAATATCATTTTAAATAAGCCTTTCTTAGAATCCTTTATGTTCGCCCTGGCTCTTTCTGTTGGCCTCACACCTCAGATGTTGCCAGCCATAATCAGTGTGAATTTGTCCCAAGGTGCCAAGAGAATGTCTGAGGAAGGTGTCATTGTCAAAAAATTAAATGCAATAGAAAATTTCGGGTCAATGACTATTATGTGCTCTGATAAAACAGGGACAATAACAAAGGGAAAGGTCAAGCTTGATAGTGCCTTAAATTTCAATGGAGAAAAATCAGAAGATTTAAGTAAATTTGCGGCCATCAATTCATATTTTCAAGAAGGCTATGCAAATCCGATTGACCAGGCTATTTTAAGTGCGAACAAAGAAGACTTTTCTGCCTACAAGAAGCTATTTGAAATTCCTTACTCTTTTGAAAATAAAATACTAAGTATACTAGTAAAAACTGGTCCTGATTTATCAAATAAAAATCTTATGGTAACCAAGGGAGCCTTTGAAAGCATTGTAAATATAAGCAAATTTTATGAGAAGGCCGACGGTTCTGTTGGAAAAATTGATGAGATTAAAGACCAAATATTTGACTTATTTTCTAAGTTCTCAAGCCAGGGCTACAGGGTCTTGGGTCTTGCTTATAAGGATTTAAACGATGAGTCTGATTTTGAAAATGAGAAGGCAGAAGACATGGTTTTTAAAGGCTTTTTGCTCTTTATTGACCCATTAAAGGAAGATATCAAAGAAGTCATAAGTCAGATGAATGACTTAGGTGTCGCATTAAAAATGATAACAGGGGATAATAGCGAAATTGCCAAAAATATCGGAAGCCAGATAGGCCTTGATCCAGAAAAAATCTTGCTGGGTCAAGATTTAAGTTCATATTCTATAAGCCAGCTAAACAAAAAAGTCCTAGACATAGATATATTTGCAGAAATTAGTCCAAATCAAAAGGAAAAAATAATAAGAGCCTACAAGGAAGCTGGAGAAATCGTAGGTTATATGGGAGATGGCATAAATGATGCACCAGCCATAAAGCAAGCTGATGTGGGCATATCAGTAGATACAGCAGCCGACACTGCCAAAGATGCAGCCTCAATTGTACTTTTACAAAATAGCCTAAGAGTATTATTATCTGGAATAAAAGAAGGCAGGAGAACCTTTATAAATACCTTGAAATACATATTCGTCGCAACAAGTGCGAACTTTGGAAATATGTTTTCAATGGCAGGGGCGAGTATTTTCTTAAAATTCCTACCCCTCTTGCCAAAACAAATTCTTCTAACAAACTTATTGACAGACTTCCCATCCTTGCAAATAGCCTCAGACTCAGTAGATGAAGGATGGCTAGAAAAGCCAGTGAAATGGGATATGAAATTTATCAAAAAATTCATGATAGTATTTGGCATCACATCATCACTCTTTGACTACCTAACATTTTTCGTCTTGATTTTCATATTCAAAGCCGACGAGAAACTCTTCCAAACAGGATGGATGCTAGAATCAGTCATCTCAGCCATGATAGTCATGCTAATAGTAAGAACAGCAAGACCAGTAATAAAAAGCAAACCAAGCAAGGGCCTACTAATAGCAATATTAAGCGTAAGCCTTGTATTAATTTCAATAATATATAGCCCAATAAATTCCTACCTAGGATTAGTAAAATTACCACTAAAAGCACTCGTATCCATGCTAGGAATATCCATAATATATGCCTTATTTGCAGAAGTTTTGAAGAGAAAATTCTTTAAGCACAATTCCTTTTCTAGGAAATAGGGTAAGAAAATCTTGGTATAAACTAAAGGACCGTGAATCAATTTCATGGTCCTTTCCTTTATTTATAAGCAGTTATTTATATGATATAATATAAATAAGTAAAATATTAAGAGAAACTGACCTGCTAGGGGTCTTAAATATGATACAAAAGAATTAATAGATGAATAATCAAATAATTATATACAACACCGAAGATGGCAAGGCAAAATTAATTTAAAATACGAAGATGGGACAGTTTGGTTAAGTTAAAATGAAATAGCAGAATTATTCCAAACTAGTAAGCAAAATATAAGTAAACATATAAAGGCAATTCTAGATGATGGTGAAGTAGATATTTCAAATGTCAACTATAAGTTGACAGTTCAAAATGAGGGTGCTAGAGAGGCTGAGAAGGAAATTTCCTATTATTCACTAGAAATGATACTAGCTATAGGCTACAGGGTAAGGTCTGTTAGAGGAGTTCAATTTAGGAAATATTCCACAACAGTCCTAAAAGAATACATATTAAAAGGCTTCGCCCTAGATGATGATATGCTAAAAGCAGCGGGTGGAGGAAATTACTTTAAAGAACTTCTAGCAAGAATAAGAGATATCCGTTCAAGCGAAAAAGTCTTCTATCTCCAGGTTCTAGACCTATTTTCAACAAGTATAGATTATGATAAAAATTCTCAAGAAGCAAAGAGATTTTTTGCCACAGTACAAAATGAAATGATATGTAAATTTAGTTACTGGAAGTTAATTTTTATGTTAAATTTTAATGGAAAAGTAATAAATAGATTAATATGCCCAAATATCAGCTTAAGATAATTGCATTCAGTTAATAAAAAATTATAGAAAGGTAAAAAATGATACAAAGACATAAAAATATAGTTTCTGATTTAAGATATTCTGATATGACAATTAAACATATGAGTAAAAGACAAAATGTTACTGAAAGAACTATTAGAAATGATTTGAAAGCCCTTAATGAAGTTTTGCTAAAGTATGATTCGGAAATTGCAAAAAATGATTCAAGTAAATATAAATTAATAATTAATAATGTCAATAAATTCAGAAAATTTGAACAAGAAGAACTATTGAATTTTGAATTTAACTATGCCGATCATGATGATAGAGTCAAATACATATCATTAAAATTACTTTTTGCTGACGATTATATAAAGTTAGATGATTTAATGGATGAAATGTATATTTCTAGGTCATCTATCCAGAATGATATGAGAGATGTTAGAAGAATTTTTAATAATAATGATTTAAATATAGAATCAAAGCCTAATTACGGAATGAAAATTGTAGGTAGTGAGAAAAATATAAGAAGTACAATTTCATCATTTATATATGAAATAAACTATAGTCCTTATTTTTCTTTAAATGATGAAATCGATTTTATATTTGATAAAGAGGATATCAAAGAAATATATAATATACTTATAAAAAATGTTGATTTATCAAGCATTAAACTATCAGATATAGCTTTAAATAATTTAGTTATTCATATTGCTATAGCAATTAAAAGAATCAAAATTAATAAATATTTTGAAAGAAAAATAGAATCGGATTTGTCAAAGACTTATGAATTTTCAATAGCTAACAATATAGTGAAAGATATTGAAGACATGTTTAATATAAAATTTCCATTAGAAGAGATATATTATATAACAATGCATCTTATGGGCACAAAGCTTATATTAGACCAAAATATTTTTGATTTATATGAAAAGGATCAAGAAATATATCATTTGGCTAAAGATATTATTAATACAGTTGATTCTAAGATGCAATTTGAATTTAAAAATGATAATGAACTATTAACTTCAATAATTCTGCATTTAAAACCGGCAATATATAGGCATAAAAACAACATGAATGTAAGAAATCCTCTATTATCTGATATAAAATTAAACTATCCTTCTGCTTATGAAGCTTCGATTATAGCTTCAGATATTATTAGAAAAAGTTTAAATATTAAATTTAAAGAAGATGAGTTAGGATATTTAGCTATTCATTTTGGAGCAGCAATAATAAGGTTGAAAAATAAAAAAGAAAATCCTATAAGAACTTTATTAGTATGTGCTACAGGTATGGGAAGTTCTAAACTATTAGAATGTAAGATAAAATATGAATTTAATGACGAGTTAAATATAATATCTACGACAGAGTTATATAATCTAAATAAATTTGCTAAAGAAGATATAGAGTTAATAATATCAACAGTGCCTTTATCTAATGCTACCATTAGAATGTTCAAAAATCATGTATCCTATATTTATGTTAAAGATATTTTTGGAAGTTCAGCTCTAAAGGAAATAGAAAATTATCTAATAGAAAATAGATTTAGTTTGAAGAAATGTTATGAGAATGATGATGGGGATTTAAGTTTTCTAAGCTTAGAAGATATTTATACAAATATTAAATTGGATAGTAAAGATGAAGTAATAAAATTTATTTCTAATGAATTAATGGCTAAGGGAAAAGTATCTAATAATATTGAGGAGTTAATCTTAAAAAGAGAGTCTATAATTCCTACTAGTTATGGTAATCTTGTTGCGATACCTCATCCACTTGAGGCTGTGACAAAAGAGACTTTTTTATCTGTAATTACTTTGAATAAAAAAATAAATTGGTCAGATAATGAGGTTCAACTAGTTATCTGTTTATGTTTTGGATCAAATAAAAATGAAGAACTTGATTTTATGTATAAAAAACTGGTGTCCCTTGTCGATAATAGGGAAAATGTTGATAAGATTATTTCATCAAAAAATAATAGAGAAGTTCTTGATATTTTTAAAAAAATCATAGAGTATTAAAAAGGGTCTGTAAATAATTTTGTGTATCAATCTAAATCTTGATAAAAGGGTAAGGGTTGATACATTTTTTATGTATCAATTTTTAACTATTCTCGTAGTTTACTTAATATTGCACATTATTTTTTAAAAAAATTATTACGTGCAAACAATTTCACAAATCTTTGAAAAACTATGTATTAATAAATTTTGTAGAATATTATATAATTTAATTAGATTAAATGATTACGTAATTCATTTAGACCAGCTATCAAATGTCAAGAGAAAATAAAAAATAATTAATCTTGTAATTTATGGCACATCAAATAAGCCTAAAAATTAGGCTTAGAAAAACTAAATAACAACTAAATATTCGGTATGTAAGTT